>CANFNL010000077.1 GCA_947448205.1 Bacteriovoracaceae bacterium | reverse complement strand
CATAGCATAAGTACTTATAAATGTTATCATCTGGAAAAGTGTGTGGCCGATCCTAAAACAAAAGCAAAAGTATTGTCACTGATCGAAGCTGCTGCCCCGTACAATCTCAACGTCCCCCCTAGTCTGAACAACTACTCATTGTAATTCAAAAATGAAATCAAAAATATAATATTATTTGAGAACTCTTCAAATAAAAAAACCCTCATGTTAGAGGGTTTTTAGGACAATCAAAATCATTGTCTTAATTCTTAAAATTCTGAAATAACTAGCAATGATTTACAAGTTATTTAAGGGTTAAACTGATTTTGGAGGGGAGAAGAAATTCTCCCTTTTTTATTTCAAGATCTTAAGAATGACAGTTCGAAGATCGTCCACTCCGGTGCACCAATTGTAAAGCTATCCGAACCCACATTTTCCAAATTATTTTTTTGAACGATTATAGAGGCTCTACTCTTTTGACAGTGGATACATTCTCAAAACTCTCTAAATCACAAAGCTTTCTGAACTTTAAAACTCTCGTACGATGACCTTATCGTCATCAACTCTCAGCAAGAGCATCCAATTGCGAATTTAAACCGTATAGCTTCGCTTTTAAACGTTCGTAAACTTTAGCCGAAGAAGTGACGATCACTTAATGTAACGGCCCTTAAAGTCATAGGATAATCCTCTGCTGAATCATTCGTTGGTAGTCCTCCGCTGTTTTGAAAGCTGTAACGTAAGTTAATTAAATTTTCAGAGTCAATAAAATATCCTGCGCCGATTGCAAAATTATTATGTAAGACACCATATTCATATCCAATAAGGGCAATGACTATCTGATATTTTAAATCCTTTCTGTGTTCTAAACTTGTTTGATTTTGCTTTTCTGAGTTTTTAAGATTTGAATTAGGAGTTGCAACGGGCTGTTCTTCAGCTGAGTATGCCATTTGAAAAGATAAAACCAAGGCGAATAGAAATCTCTTCATACTTAATCCTCACAATAAATAATAATGAATAATTATCTTATATTTTAAAAATAATAGCAAATTATTCATATTTTTAATGATTTCTAACTATTCAAATATTAATTTTATTTGCCTTTCAGATCAAGAATCTCAAAAATGGTCGTCTATAAAAATAGCGATTTATAAGTTCATGCTTACACTAAAAAATAGAATTTGGAGTAAAGACTTATGAAAGAAAAAAACGAATCATTTAAATCTTCAAAGCAGTTTGGTGCGTTCTTAGGACTATCTAACCTCGACATGGAACAGGTTAGTCAAAAAAAGAAGCTCATTGAAAAATTAAAAGAAAAGTATGCCGACAAAGAATTTGTGGCACCAGATGCAATCTTTACATAATTTGCAATTCATAAATTCATTTCAAATTTTTCACTGGATAAACCTTGAGCAACGACTCGCATAATTCAAAAAAGAAATCAAGGTTCTAGAGTCTTAAGTGCCTGGCCAATGAAGGCCACTTTGGAGGCAGGGATGCTGTAGTAAATCTCACTGTCTCGCCAAGCTCCACTGATAAACGATCATTTAATTGCATAAATAAAGTCTTCCTGATAGCATCTTTGTGAATAAATAATATCCACATAGAAGATTCAAAAAATTAATAAAATGATGTTGAAAAATAAACAGATAAGTATTCGAATATCTTTTCTTTATTATTTTGCAATACTAGTCATACTTATTGTTGCCTTTTACTCAAGTCTTTGGGAACTGTGGGAACAAGATATTTTTTGGCAGATAAGAGCTGGAAATGAATTTCTTCAGACATTTGAGTTTCAGACAAGAGATCTTTGGTCATATACAGCCTACGGTGATCCTTGGTTTAATTATCAATGGCTCTCGACTATCGTTATTGCAACAATTCACAACGTCGCTGATGTTTCAGGATTGATTTATTTTCGTGGCATTCTTATTTTTCTTTTGTTGATTATCAGTTTTAAAATTATACGTTCGGTTTCTCGAACAAATTTTTTCTTAATTGCAATTTCTTTGCTACCTGTTTTTTATTCTGCCATTGTTCCTCGGATACAAATTCGTCCTGAAATGTTTGTTATACTTTTAAATGGCGCCCTTGTTTTATTATGGGTTAGTTTGAAATCTTATCGTGTAAAAGTAGTTGCTAGTCTTTTTCTTGTTTTACTTGCTTCGAATTTTCATCCGGGATTGGCACCTTTTTTGATGTGTATCTCAATCGCATTTTCATGGAAGGGTAATAAACATTTTTTAAATTGGTTAATTTTTTGTATTGCAATTTTTTTGAGCTTTTTTTGTCATCCATACGCTAAGGAACTACCATACTTCTTATTAAGACATCTTTTCTATCAGGCTCATACATACTTACCCAATATTGAACATCTTCCTCTTTCATTAAATGATTTTAATATTTCAGTTAGTTCTTTATTTGCTTGGTCTTGGGCAACTCTGACACTTTGTGGAAGTTATCTTATTTTTCAAAAGAAATATGAAAATTTTTTACCTAGTAGTTATCGCAATAAACTTTTTATTATTCCCCTCCATCTTCTTCTTACTGCTTTATGCTTTAATCGACCACGAGTGATTCCATTTCAGTTAATATTTCTTTTACCAGTTCTTAGTATTTATTTTTCAATCATCTTTGAAAAAGTAACTTCAAAATTGAAAAGATATATTTTTATATGTTTAAGCTTAAGCGTAGGAGCACTACAAATCTTTCTTGACAAAAGACCTTTAGGTTTTCAAATTAATTCACCTTTATATCCATTAGAGACAGTTGACTTCATCCAAAAACATCATCCTCAAAGCAATATCCTCCACATGCCAAAGTGGGGAGATTATCTTCTTGGGGCTATCCCTGAATACAAGGTTTTTTTTGATGCTCGTGAAATTCAATACGATAAAATCCAATTCATCGCTCACAATATGTATAATTCTCCACAAATGATGAATGAAATCGTTGAACATTATGGAATTAGAACAGTACTTCTTGCTTCTGATTTTTTTCTTATGACTTTAAAAAAAGGCGATGCTCCTTGGTCGAGAAGAGAGGCTTTCTTTCCTTCTTCAAAGTGGGCTGTCGTCAGTTATGATAATAATTCTTTTCTTCTTCTTCGGCGTATTCCAGAGCATGAAGAACTAATTAAGGATTTTGAGTATCATTACCTTATTCCAGATATCCCTATAAGTTTTTATTTAAAAAGTTCAAGCCGCTCTAAAGAAACTGATATTCAATTTTTATCGGAGTTAAACCGTTGTCGAAAAGAGCACCCACATTTGCGGTTTTGCTTTGAACTTAATTAAGGGATGAGTTATGTTTACATTCCTAATGACTATCTGCCTTAAAGCGAACAGAATTTTTTCGTCTTTCCAATTAAATAATTGAAACTACAGGTTGAATAGCAAACTGTAGAACTTGTAAAATTGCCCCACTAAGTATTAATAAAGAATTTTATAATGTTAGATTGCCATTGTGGGAGCCGAGTTAGCTTGTGAGCAGGAAAATACTATTTTTTAATAAATTCTAAAAATCAATTTATCATCGTGCACCTTTTGCAAAAAAGTAGTACTCTGCTTGAATGTTAATTTCGAGTAAAAAATTAAATCAAACAAGAACAAAAAATCGAAATCCAAGATTGTTACCAACGAGATTACAAGATGCAAAGAATAAAATTTATCTTCATTTTTCTAATTCTAGTATCACTTAGTGTTCACTCTGGTGAGTTTGAAAAATATGCTTTCGATAGCAAAGTGGGGAAAACGGATATACTCGTAGTTGTTAAAAATGGAAGAGTTATTTATCAAAAATTTCAACCAAACTTTTCATTACACTCTCCCCATATTACGCATTCAATAAATAAATTGTACTTGAGTACATTTATTGCCAATGAAGTGCTTAAGAAATCATTAAATATCAATGCGCCAATTATCAAAAATCCCAAAAATTTATATGAAGCTCATTTAACTCTTGAAAACCTAATGCAGATGAATTCCGGACTAAGGCCAATTTATGACAATGAATCAATAGAAAAAATAAATTTTGGGATCATTGCCCCAATTGATAATTTTTCTATAACTGCATTTGACTATATCAGAAAGAAGTCATTGCAAATGTACAATCCAGGTGCGCAGTTTAATTATTCTTACTTAGAATATGATTTGGCATTAGTTTATCTCTCTGAATATTATGGGCATGATAATTTTGAGAAAAAATTAAACGACTTTCTTAGTGTAGATTTGAAATTAGAAAATACATTAATCAAAATACCTATTTACAATAATTATCTATGGGATTTAAATTCTAGTTTTTTAAATCAGCTAATCTTAAAAATTAACCCGAAAGATCTTTTTAAAATTCCCCCTCCGATTAATATTGGAAAAACCTCTGCCAAAGATGTTATAAAAGTTGCTTCTCTTTACTTGAACAATGGAATTTTTGAAGGAAAGCGCATATTTGCTCCCGACTGGATTGCACACTCATGGAGTAATAATAAAAGGACTTTTACTATCTCTCGAAGATTGGATTCTTATTTTTCCCAATTCAATGTTGGATACTATTGGTTTTTAAACCAGCCATTTCCAGATGGAGTACGACCTTATCCCTCCCTTCCGAGTGAACTTGTCTCAATACAGGGGTTTAAAGGCCAGACTCTGGCGATATTCCCAAAAGAAAAAATTATTTATCTGCGCCTTGCAAATGATGAAATAAACAACAGCTCCTTTAATCGACAAAAGCATCTAGAACTTTTGTACAATGAAATCATAAAAAATAACAAATGAGATTGAGAATATATTATCTTTTTCTACAAGTAGTATTAGCCCACTGATTAATTTCTTTTATAGTGGTCTGCCTAGGTTCAAAAAAACTTCTATCTTCATCTACTTGATAACCAATTATTCGCTCCAACTCATCTCGCATTGGTCTCCAAGAATCCTCATCTACAGAATGAGGGCAAATAAACCATTTTGCTCTTTTTGGCCCTCCAGTATCATTTGTCCAGATGGCCGAATCAAAATATTCATTTTCATAAACGTGTGTCACATAATAAGGCTTACCGTTGCAACTACAATAATACATGCATCCAAATTTTCCTTTAATATGAAAGCCCTCGCGGTAAGTAATGCCAAATCCTGGAGAATCATAATCCTTTCGAGCAAACTGACAAACTGGAATATTAGGATTTTGCTCTTTCATTGCTTGTGTATAAAGTGTTGATTCCTTTATGAGCTTAGTATCTGGAATAGTTGTATCCGCAAAAAGATTTAAGGTACTCAAGGCAAAAATTAAGCAAATTAATAGTTTCACTTTTTCCTCACTGTTGAAATTAATATTATTTTAGTCTACTTTTGGCAACCTTTAGCCTCATTGGAATTTTTTATATACCAAGCTAATTAATGTCTAATTTATAGTCACTTTTACCCTTAAGAATTAATGTAATATACCGATAATTTGTTAACAAAAGGTCTCGGCTCCTTCTTTTAATCAACCGAAATTTTGGTGGCGGATGAATGTTATATTAATTGATGTCCCAGATCAGTTCTTACTAGATTTGCAAGTCGTATTGATCAGAGCGATTGGATGTAATATTATTCAAAAGAGAAATTCTGAAAGTGGAATTAATGAAATAAGATCTCAAAAGGACATTCTCTTAATTATCACTCGTGAAAAGATGGGTACAGATGAAGCCTATCAAGCAATTAAAAATGAAATCCAGAACTCAGGGCTTGATATTCCCATAATCTGCAGAACACCTTCAACAAATTCCCAAATAGAGCACATTTTAGATGAGAGTTCTCTGGATTCCTGTATTTCAAAAATAATGATCATCATCAAGAAAAGATTAGTTGAACTGAACAAAAAGAACATAATTTATTTTCCAGTTCAAGCTGAAAAATTTTTAAGTATTGAAAGCTCTAAACTAGTTTGCGATGTCTATATAAAAATTAAAAAAAATGGATTACCTGATCAATATATCAAAAGGCTTCATGCTGGAGATCAACTCTCTAGAGAAGAAGTCGAAAAATATATTAAATCAGGTTTAAAAGAATTTTATATTACTGAAAACCAATATACTACTTTTATCAACATGATTTCAATTGAACTTATTAAAGCGCTAAAAAATCCAAGTTTTGAATACCTCGATAGATTTCTTCTCAATTCTTATGCTTATGAAACTACGATTGAGCGTTTAAAAATCTTTAGCTCAATTGATGACATCACTATTCACTTGGTAAATGAATCTATTAAAGCAACTATAAAGGCAGTTGAAAAAAATGACGCTTTAACAAATTATTTAAAGCACTTAAAAGCGAGTACCGCTTCGTTCGCTTTTTTTCATTGTTATCTTATAGCCCTACTTTCAGAAAAACTTGCTAAATTTTTTGAATGGAATAGTCCGCAAGCTAGGGATAAGTTAATTTATTTAGCATTTTTTCACGATATATCACTTGATGAAACGGCTCTTTGTGAAATAAACACAAAAGAAGAATTTGATACTTGTGAGCTACCGACAAATAAAAAGGATCTTATTATAAACCACGCATTGGCTTCTTCAGAACTCCTTTCAGGATTTAAAGATGTCCCTTTTGGATTATCTCAACTGGTCAAGGAGCACCATGGTTCAAAATCAGGTGTTGGCTTTCCAGATTCTTTAAGTATCAATATTTCTCCGATAGCTATGATGTTTATTGTTTTAGAAGATTTTTCCTCAAAGCTTATAAAGGCTAATAATGATAGTAACTTCGATATTGATAAAATATTTTTTGCCCTAGAGCCGAGATACACAAAACTGGCTTACCTACAAACATTAACTTCACTTAAGTCTATACTCAGCAACACTCCTAATAAATTGAATTAAGAATTATTCAGAAAGTATCGTTTTAAGAGCATTGTAAATGTCTTTAAAATTTCCCTTATTATAATCTTTTCCTTCTAGATAATAAAAAAGCAATTCTAAATCAATTTTTGTGTCATATCTTAATATATATTTGGAAACAATTCCTGTTAAAATAAACATAGCACTCAAAGGGCCAATTTGATTGGCT
Organism: Bacteriovoracaceae bacterium; assembly: GCA_947448205.1. Taxonomy (GTDB): domain Bacteria; phylum Bdellovibrionota; class Bacteriovoracia; order Bacteriovoracales; family Bacteriovoracaceae; genus Bacteriovorax. The sequence continues at coordinate 5,466 of CANFNL010000077.1, read as the reverse complement.
CCGAGTTTTCTAGGATAACCTTGCCCATTAGGCATCTCTAATTGTTCAAGGATAATTCGATCCACATCAGGAGAAATATTTTTCATTTTAGCTAAAATATTCTTTGCTCTAAGGGGATGATTGCAAAAATTTTCAATCTCTTTTGAGTTGAATGAATCTTTTTTATCTAAAAAATCGCTGTAATCAACTAACATCATAAGATTGATTGAATCTAACGTTAAATCTTGAAAAAAGGCAGCAGTTACTAACTTATTTAAAGTTGCGGGTGTACACCAAGTTAATTTCTTAGACAAAACACCACAAAGCATAGATTGAAGGGTATAAAGCTTGGAAGGATATTCGCCTAATAAATTTAAGCGAAGCCAATAGTGGTGAATTTTATCATTTTCAACAATATCTTCTACCACATTTTTAATTGAATCCTGTGCGATTTTAGATAACTCTTCGGTAATGCCATATATTTTCAACAAAGAAGAAAGTTGAGTGTGTGTTTCTAGTATTTTTAAGTCGAGAGGTTTTTTCTTATTATTAATAATTTTTATCAGGGAAGAGTTGATTGCTCCAAGCAATTCTTTTTCGCCTTCATTCTTTAATACAAATAACTTAGTAATCTTTTTTTCAAGGTATTTTTCGTGATCTGCTTCGCTAAATAATTCACCACTGTTAAAGCATTTTAAGTATTTTTGTTCTGACAATGACAAATAAACATCGCAGGGCAATTTCCCAATGATAAAAAGCAGATTGGTCATTATTGGAATATAATTTGAAGGTTCTGCGACCAGATTTTTCTCATTGGCAAATATCTTGCTCAACTGCTCTACTCCAATTTCAATCTCTGGCTTACCGATGTAAAAGAATAGATTTTCCTTATTATATTCATTTGGCATATCTGAGGGTGTTACCGATGAACACAGAACAAATTTTGTCTCTAGCTTATTTTTTTTAATGTAACTAAGTACATCAGAACCAAAACCATTTGGCATATTATGGTCACAAATGCATAATTCAAAATTATCATTTTTTAATTTTTCTATTGCTTCATTTCCACTAGCTGCAGTAGTAATTAGTGATTTTCCGTAAAACTTATCTTCAACAAAAAAAGTTACGATGTCTAAAACATCACTATCGTCATCAACAATTAGTATTTTCATAAGTTATCACCATATTTTTAATTAACTTATTATAAGCTTTTACGGATTTTTTTAAACAACTTATTAATGGTTAAACATAGATTAATCTGATTAGATTAATTGGACCGATCCTGACATTTGCAAGGCAGGACCGGGAGGAAAATAATTAAAATTGAGAACGAATCAATTTACTTGTATTAAACCCTAGGCTTTTTGCTGTCGTCACAAATTCTAGTTCAGTCTTCTCTTCAATTCCTGGTGTTCTCGACATGATCCATAGTGATTTTCTATCATTTGTCCCTACCAATACTGTGTCATATCCCTCGGATAATTTTACAATGATATACTCCCCCTTTACTCTAAAAAGTCTCGTCCAGAAATTGTTAAAAGTTACAACAAGTTCAGCGTTAGTAACTGGATTTGTAACAACAGCTTTACCGTCGATAGTTTTTGTTTTTCCATTAGCCTTAATACAGGTGTTTAAAACTGAAATAGTCTTTTCACCAACTAAAGCATAATCTGCTGTTTGGGCCACACAGGATCTTGTGAAGTACTGAGGAAGACTTAAGACTGCATACCATTTACCAATATAGCGACCGATATCAACATTTTTCTCTGTCGGCAGACGAGTTCCAGCTAAGAGTACTTGAGAGAAAATAAGACAAATTGTGAGTACTAAAGATTTCATTATATAACCTCCATTCTATATAGAACTAAATTTTTTATATCGGGATTTTTCTGCTAAGGCAACAAGACCTAAGTTAGATTGTAAATATGACAATGTGTCTTTTAGGTAAGGCTTCTGATAGTTGCCAAAAGATGATCCAATTCTAAGGGTTTGCTAATAAAATTCGTAAGCCCCAGAGTCATCAATTCTTCTTCTTTTTGATTTTGAGCTGACATAGCGACAGTTGGTATTAAATTCCAAGCAGGATTGCCCATTTGCTCTTTTCTAAAGGCAAAGCCATCCATAATAGGCATAAAAATGTCCATAAGAATGACATCAGGAATCTGCTTTTCAAGGGAGTATATCCCTTCAAGACCATTAGAGCTTGAATGAACTTCATATCCTTCAATCTCAAAAATCTCAACTAATAATTCTCTTATAGAAGTATCGTCTTCTACAACCAAGATTTTTTTCATGTCAAAATTATGGTTAATTAAAAAATATATTTAAAGCAATTCTCTCTAACAAAAACTATCAATGATTACTTAGAACAAGTACCTATAGATATATCTTAAGGTTCTCATGAAATAATCTTAAGAATGATTTATTTACTAATACTTGTAGCAGGAGCGTCTTTAGTCCAATCCGGTGGATTATAACCGTTTGGAGTTTTGCCATTTTTTTCTGCTCTTGTGCCATTGTTAACGCTGGAATTATTTTCAATTTTTGGTGAATTCATTTCAGGTGGAAGAATCAATAAATCTTCAGTTAATTTTTTATAAACTTCATCACTTGGATCTGCATTCTTATCTTTTCGTTTAACACAAGTAATTTCTACGTACTTTCTAACTGTAAATTTTAAGTCTTCATCTTTATAAATTTCTGGATCTAAAGCTTTGCCTGTAATCCATGCAGAATCAACGATGATACCTTTTTTATCAGCATCCTGAGGCATGATTTCTGCTGATAGACTAGCCTTTACAGATTTTTCAAATCCCAGATAACTACAAAGAGCATCACCATCAGTAATTCTTTTTTCCTTAGGAGGACTATAACGCCAATCAATTCTCATCGCAAAAAAAGGCTTTCCAAATCCTTCATTGGATAAATCAGCGCTACTGAATTTTTTAAATTCTAAATTATCTTTTTTCTTAGCTGCACTCGCTTCCTCTGTCTTTGCAGTTTCAACTTTAATTTTACTTTGAGCCTCTTTCTCTTTGGCATAATCAGAGACACCATATTTATCTTGGCATTTTTTAATTTGATCAATTGGAGTGTTGCCACTTTCCATCAAATCATCACAAAAATTTTTTTGAACGGCTTGAGCCGATGTAAAAAATATAAGACCTAGAAAAAATGTAAAATATTTTATTTTCATTTAGGAAACCTCTCTGCCTTTAGTTTAAACTATTTTTTCGCCAGCTAACAAACTAGTTGCGATATAGGCAAATTTTGTCTGAGCAATTAGATCGGATTTGGAAATACCCTAAAGCTTTTATTTTCATGATTGTAATCGCAACGATAGACTACACAATTGGGAATCGGCAATAATGGTTGTTCTTTAGGCAAAAGGCTATGAAGGATATTACGAATAGCTCCACCGTGAGTGCTTATTCCTAAGTTTTTGTAAGGACTATTTTCTACCAACTCCAAAAGGACCTGGTGAAATCTTTCGCGGGCCATTTTTCTGGTCTCCCCTCCAGGGAAAGCGATTTGATCATTATCTTCGTTAAAACTTTGAAACTTCTGCCACAGCTCTGCTCCATAAACTTCAACGGCTTTGGGGTACAACATTCCCTCTGCCTCTCCATAGTTCATCTCTCTTAGCCTTGGATCAATAATTAGGGGGATGCCTAATTTAAGCGCGACGGCTTCACCTGTGCTCAACGCGCGCTTGAGATCACTAGAGACAATAATGTCTAGAGAAAAATCCAGCATTTTTTGAGCAAGTGCCTGAGCCTGTAGTCTTCCCTTTTGATTGAGTGAAGTATCCGTATGCCCCTGACAGCGTCTTTCAAGATTCCAATCGGTTTCTCCGTGTCGAAAAATGTAAAACACTCTATTCATAGCCTTTAATCTATCCTAGAATTTTAAAATTATGAATCTCTTAGTTTTAAAATCATTACATATTATCTCAGTCGTCACTTGGTTTGCCGGGTTATTCTATTTACCTCGATTATTTATTTATTTTGCCGAAGCTGAAAGTAAAAATGCTAATGAAAAAAAAATACTTCAAGATCAGTTTAAAATTATGCAACGACGCCTGTGGTATGGAATTACAATCCCCTCGGCCTTCGCTGTTTTGATTTTTGGCAGCTCGCTCTCCATTGAGTTTTGGCCAATTACCGAAAATCCATGGCTGATGATTAAACTACTTTTTGTAACAGGCCTCTATGCTTATCACTTTTTTCTGGGAAGCATATTTAAAAAGCAACAAAATGGTATCAGCCCTTATTCACCAATGGCGTTAAGAGTTATAAACGAAATTTCTACTCTTTTTTTGGTATCTATTGTCTTTCTAGTTGTCTTAAAAAATGTATTGAGTATGTTATATGGAGTTGTTGGCTTAATCCTTTTTATTATTATTCTTTTAATAGCCATCAAAGCTTATAAACGGATTCGAGAAAAAGAAAACGGATAATAAAAATGAATGATGAGTGGAAAAAAAAATTAAGCGAAGATGAATATAAAGTTTTACGCATGTGCGCAACTGAAGCTCCCTTTACTGGAAAATATAATTCTTTTTACGAATCTGGAACCTATTTCTGCGCTGCTTGTGGGAGAGATCTTTTTGATTCAGAAACTAAATTTGACTCTCATAGTGGATGGCCTTCATTTTATGACGTCATCAACAAAGCTAATGTTAAATTAATAGACGATCACAGCCATGGTATGAAGCGAACAGAAGTCCGCTGCAGTGCTTGTGACTCCCATCTCGGCCATGTATTTGAAGATGGACCGGCCCCAACAGGCTTAAGATATTGCATCAATTCAATTGCCCTAAAACACCATAAGTCCTAGATTTTTCTTATACAACTGCTATTATTCAAACAATCGTTTTAATTATTTAAACATTAATGTTAAGTTCGCGGCATGAATAAATCCAGCCAATCAAAAAAATGCTTATTTTTAGAGAAAAAAATTCTAAGCACTGAAAATACCCGAGAGCTGATCCTGGATGCGGCCAGAGAGCAGTTTTGCGAAAAAGGTTTTGAAGGTACCTCCGTGAGAGATATCTGTGACCAGGCAAATGCCAACGTTAGTGCTATTAAGTATCACTTCGGTGGTAAAGAGGGGCTCTATCGTGAATGTTTTAAAGTTTACGGTGAATCAAGACTTGATTCCGCTTCAAAAATATTAACTCATGTCGACTCTGTCCAAGAATTAAATATAAGACTCAAACTTTTCTGTGATGATTTCATCAAGGAAGGTTTTAAAAATTTGCATACAACCAAAATGATATGCAGAGAAATTGAAACAGAAAATCCACTAATTGGTGATATTTTTCAGGAAACTTTTTTGAAAGTGTATGCAACTCTAGTCGAAATGTTAGAGGATGCTCAAAAGAAAAATTTAATCCGTAATGATATTGATATTTCGATTGCAGCTTCTTTATTTTTTCACAGCCTAACCACTTCAATAAGATTAGATCATATTGGAGGGAAATAT
>CANFNL010000076.1 GCA_947448205.1 Bacteriovoracaceae bacterium | reverse complement strand
CTTTTTAAGTTTGATACATACACCATTGAAGGGCTGAAAAATGATTAAAGTTCTCTCGCTATTTTTAAGTTTCCTTATAACGTTCAACAGGCTTCAAGCCGCCTCAAGCGACATTCCCGCAAAAAGGGCCTTTCCAATTGATGAAAAAATAAATCCCTGTGTGAGCTTATATGATTATGCCTGTACGAAAGTCATAGAGAGTTTTGAGCTAAGAGCAGATCGCAAACGTCATAGTTTTGCTTTTAGCGATTCAGCAGAAAGGATTTTATCTTTTAAAAAAAATTATCTTTTAGAATTAATTAAAAATCCATCTCACGATTCCTTGGAGAGCGAGATTAGGAATTTTTATCTTTCTTGCACTAATAAGGAGACCCGGGCAAAAGAAGAATCGGTTTATATAGCTGAGAAACTTGAAAAAATAGCAAAGATTTCTAGTAAGCGTGATTGGTTTAAATTACAAGCGCAAAGAATCCATAGTGGGGATCCAGGCTTCATTCATTATTACCCAGTGGATAATTTTGATGATCCTAAGAAATCTGACTTAGTTCTAGCCACTGGATATTCTTTTCTCCCTGAGAAGAGTTATGCAGAAAACAAGGAATTGGTAACAGAGCTGGAGCTTTTGATAAGGAATTTTTTTGATTCAATTCATATAGACCATGCTACTGAAAAAGCAAAAGTTGTTATTGGATATGAGCTTGAACATCAGAGGAGACGATTATTTCCAGCTGAATCGCGTTTAGCTTATTCAGAGAGAAGTTTTATTTCTCGGACTGAATTATTAAAAAAATACTCTGAGCTTAATTTAAAACTATTTTTTAAAGATGTTCCAAAAAACATAAAAATTAGAGTCATAAATCGCAAGAGTTTACCATTTTTAAAGAGTATTGCGAAAATTTATACTCTTGAAGAACTTAAAGCTCTACAAATTTTTTATGAGCTTCATTCAGTATTAGATTTTAGATACCCTGACTTTTATAATAAGAAATTTGCTTTTAAACAGAAGTTTCTTGGTGGCAAAAAAATGCGCTCAGAACTCAGTGAAGAGTGTACTGAAATAACAATGTCAAAATTTGGATCGGAATTTGATTATTTAATATTGCCAAAAATGTTCCCTAGTTTTTCGTCAGAAAAAGTGGCAGAAATGGTAGATAAAATTAAAAAAAGTATCTTAGCCTCCTTGTCAAAAAACACTTGGTTGAGTCCTGGTGCTAAAAAAGAAGCCCAAAAGAAAATTGCAACAGCTTATATGCGTTTAGTGGCACCTGCTAAATATGAAGATTGGAAATTTTTGAGAGTAAGTGAATTTAACCCAGAAAGTTATTTAGCTAATATAGAAAAGAGAAATGTTATAAGTGAAGCGCGCGAATTTGAGTATTTAAAAGAATTAAAAGATATTCGCTCATGGGAAGGGGTTCAACCATTGCAAGTCAATGCCTTTTATGAGGCTTCTTATAATCAATTCACCATGCTTCAGGGGATTTTGCAATATCCATTTTATGATCAAAACAATAGCGAGGTTGAAAATCTAGCTGGCATTGGAATGGTTGTGGGCCATGAATTGGGTCATGGTATTGATGACCAAGGGGCTAAGTATGATTCTGATGGAAAATTGCGAGAATGGATGACTATAAAAGATCTAGCAAAATTTAAGGAGCTTACTAATTCATTGGTTTTACAATATTCTAAAGCTGGTATGAATGGAGAGTATACCTTAGGAGAAAACATTGGTGATCTCGTTGGGCTTACTGCTGCCTACGATGCCGCTTTTAACGATAAAAGCTTAAGCGGAATCGAACTTAAGAAAGAGCAACAAAAATTCTTTTTAAGCTACGCTAGATCATACTGTGAAGTGCAACTTCCTGGAGTGCGAGAGTATAGGTTAAAATCAGACCCTCATTCACTTGGAGTGGCAAGAGTTAATGAAGTGGTTAAGCATTTTTCTGGCTTTCAAGAGGCCTTTGGTTGCAAGGAGAATGATCCGATGATTCTTCCAGTTGAAAAGCGTGTCCATATTTGGTAAAAAGATTTTATTATAGAGGTAATCGATGAAACAAGTTAAGAGAAATATTTTACTGAACCCAGGCCCGGCTACAACTACGGATACTGTTAAAAATGCCATGGTCGTTCCAGATATTTGCCCGAGAGAATTAGAATTTGGTGAATTGACGTTGTCTGTTCGCAATGACTTGATCAAGGCAGCTAATGGTGAAAAAAATCACACCTGTGTTATGCTCACTTCCTCTGGTACGGGTGGAGTTGAAGCGTGTTTAACTTCAGTTGTTCCTCATGATAAAAAAGTTTTGATATTAAATAATGGTGCTTATGGTGAGCGTATGCAAAAAATATGTGAAGCTTATGGCATAGGTCATATCAATTACATTGCTACTTGGGGAAAACCGATCGATGTCCCTTCTGTCGAACATGTTTTGTCCATACATCAAAACGAACTTTCTCACCTAGCTTTTATCCATCATGAGACTACAGTTGGTATTTTAAATCCATTGTCGGAACTTTCAGCATTGGCTCAAAAATATAATATTGAAGTCATTGTGGATGCGATGTCATCTTTTGCCGGTATAAAAATTGATGTAGAAAAAGACAATATTCACTATCTGGTATCTTCATCTAATAAATGTATTCAAGGTATGGCCGGAATTAGTTTTGTTATTGCTAATTTAAAATCTCTTATAAAGACTAAAGAAATTAAGGCGCGAAACTTTTATTTTAATCTTTTGGAAAATCATTTGTACCTTGAAAAAAATAAGCAATTCCTTTTTACTCCACCAGTTCAGGCTCTCTATGCTTTAAGACAAGCAATCACCGAGTATTTTGAAGAAGGGCCCGAAAACCGGTTTGCTCGTTATGCTTCCATGTACGAAATTATGAAGAAAAAAGTCAAAGAATTAGGCTTTGAATTTTTAGTAGATGAAGTTCATCATGCTAAACTTTTAACTGCCATCATGGATCCTAAAAGTGCAAATTATACTTTTAATGAAATGCATGATTATTTATTTGAACGCGGCTTTACTATCTACCCAGGAAAAGTCGGAAATATAAATACTTTTAGGCTTTCAAATATTGGAGCGATTTATCCTGAAGATATCGAGAATTTTTTAAAAGTATTTGAAGAATACTTAAAAGTTAAGAAAATTATTTAATGATTAGTCGAGAACTTTCGAAAAAAATAAAAGATGAACTTGAAATCATTTCTTTAATTTTTTTTGAATTTCAAATAAAAAGTGGACTTACCTGCCCTGCTGGTTGTGGGCAATGCTGTTTTAATTCAGAAATATCCTGTGCTCCTTATGAATTGTTACCATTAGCTTTTCATTTACTCGAAACCAATAAAGCAGAAGATTTTTTAATCAGCAATTGCTCACCCAAGAGGATTGGTTGTCCATTATTAATAATAACGGATGAGGAAAAAGGTTTAGGGAAGTGCTTAGAGTATGAACATAGACCTTTTCTCTGCAGAGCTTTTGGGGTTGCTGCTCGGCTTGGTAAAAAGGGAGAGACCAATCTTTCTGTATGCAAGGTTTTAAAAAACAAAAGCCAATATTTAGAATTAGAAAACTTAATGCTTGAAATTCCCTTCATAGACGAGTGGAAAAAGAAATTTGAATCCCTGGATCCGAATTTGATGGAGCGAGAACTTCCTATTAGTGAGGCACTTGTTGTCATTTTGGAGAAAGTTTTACTTTGGGACAAATATCAGCAAAATTAATTTTTTGCACGTATCACAGCTTGACCACTTATATGTAGCTATTGTCACTTCCGAAAGCTTCAGTCTTTACCGTGAATATTGGCTTTCCCTCTTTTATTTTTCAATATACTTGGCAGTTATAATAATTTCTTCTTGGTAGATGTCCTCAGTTTTCATTATAATAACCTAGGTTTTTTGAATAGGAATATTTTAAACAATGAAATGGCTTAAGACACTACTTCTTATATTGATTTTTTTAATGAATCTTAAAAATGCTTTAGCCTATGAAAAAGAGTTTGTTATTACTGATATTGTCTCTGATCACACTGTCCAAATTCAAAGATTAGATAAACTTATTTCCTTAGTTCCAGGTGATATTCTTGCCATTTATTCTCATGAATCCAAGGATGTTTTGGGCTATGCTAGAGTTCAATCTCTCACCGATAATTCAGATCTCTTTATTGCCAGTATTGAATCTCACCACCGAAGCGGTTTAATTAGAGCTGAAAATTTTTTAAAAAAATATAATCTCACTGAAGTATCCAATGATGTTCCGGCACGTTTTGACTTAATTGTTAGAGAGGATAAACAAGTCGCTGCTAAGTATAAGCCACTCGTCTACGCAGGAGTAGTCAATGGAATGACTGCTTCGAATTTAATTAAAAATGAATATCTTGCAGGTCCCTTTATTTTAGGCTATGGAGTCACCTCAAATTTTCAATTAAATACTAGTTTGATGTCCGCTTTTTTTAATGTCGCTAACGTCTCATTTAAAAATAAATTGGTGACTACTGATGATCTAGACTTTTCTTTCGAAAATGGATTTCAGTACTTCCCTAAAACCCACAGAGGCTCTTATCAATTTAATGCCTACTTAGATACAACTTCTAATTCAAATTTTAAATCCTATGCTAAATTGAAGATTTTTACTCAAAAACCTGAGGATCAGACCTTTACCAATAATGAAGAATACCGCAAAGACTTAAACGTTGAATTGCAATTTGCAACAAGTTTTATCCAGGCTAATTGGAATAGAGTTATTTTTGGTCCGAAGATAGATGTTAATAAACGTCGAGTAGGTGGAATTGTTTCTTATTTTATCATCGATAAAAATTTTAATTCTATGCTTGGCGTTTCATCAAATGATTTTTCAGAATTTCGTTTAGGTAAACAAGGTTATCTGATCAATTTAGATTTCTGGTGGCGTTTTTAAATGATGATGTCAAAAAAAGATTTTACTTGCAGATGACCAACGTAAGGAAGCTCTTCTAAACGAAGTAGTTGGGCAGTATTAAATCCTACTGCTTCTGCCGCATCTAATTCCTGAGAAATATCTGAGAGAAACAAAATCTCATTTGGTTCAATATCTAATTCATTAGCAATATTTAAATAAGATTTTTCTTCGCGCTTATGACCAGAAGTTGTATCGAAATTATTTGAGATAAAATGATTTAGATTTCCAAATTCAGAATAACCAAAAAGATCCTTTTGAGCTTCAATGGATCCCGATGAGTAGATCCCCATCTTAATATTTGCCTCATGCCATTTTTTTAAGCACTCAGGAACTTCAGGATAGATATGACCTTTGAGTAGCCCTGATTGATAACCTTCTTTCCAGATCATTCCTTGGATATTTTTTAAGGCAGGATGTTTTCGATCTTCATCAATCCATTGGATAAGTTTTTGGATAGCACCAAAATTGTCGAGGCTTCTTTGTTCTTCTTCTAGTGAGGTTTCTTTAGTAAGAGTTAAAACCAATTGAATTTCTGGCAAGTTGATGTGTGAGAGAATGTATGAAGAAAGTCTCTCTTTGGCAAAAGGGAATAAAATATCATGAACAAAACTGATTGAAGTAGTGGTTCCTTCTACATCCATTAAAATATATTTCATGGGTTATACCTAGAATCGATTCCAGAGTTAGTATAATTGGGAGTCCATCCTTCCATATTGGAAAATATACGGATAGCTTTTACAAAATAATCTGGTGCCAGGTCAAACCAGTGCTTGAAATTTTTTGGAACGGACATAAAATCACCCCGCTCACAAGTCACACACAATATTTCACCACTTTCAAGATGAAACCAAAACTTGCCAGTACCATCGACAAAAAAACGAATTTCATCTTCGCTGTGAGTGTGCTCCTTCATAAATTTTTCTCTGATGGCCATTAAATTTTCAGTTTGTGAATGGACGTTGATAACATCTGCCGTTTGATAGCCATGTTGTAGCATATATGGTTTTAATTCGTGGGCATAGGCTTCAAGGATTTCATCCTGTGTAGAATCAGAGCTTAATACTTTTCCTGCCTTCCACTGAGCAATTAATATACCATGCTGGCTTAGTAGTTTTTTAATTGTTGAAAAATCTGCTACTGTAACGTTTTCACGGGCAATATAGAGACTGGCCATTTTAATATCCTCTGCGAGAATTGAGATAATATTTAAAAATATATTCAAAAACTTCCAAGTGTCTTTTAGCTTCCTCTACGCTATCACCCCAAACATAAACTCCATGACCTCTTAGTAGTAGCCCATAATTATTTTCTTGAGCTAAGATTGCCGGCTTTATTTCTTCAGCAAGATTGGCAATATCTTGAGTGTTTTCAAAGCATGGAATATTTATTTTTAGATTATGGGTTTTTATTCCTTTAAAACCTTTGAGCAATTCCAAGCCCTCAATTGTCGCAAAAGGTTTCCCATCAAAAAGATCGGCAAAGAGCAGTGAATCCAAGAGGTGACTATGTAAAACGCAATTGGCATTTGTTATTTGATATATACTTAAGTGGATGTCAGTTTCATCAGAGGATTTGCGCCCAGCTGCGATATTTTCACTTAGCATCTGTCTTGTTTTGTAATAAAGGGGAAGGAAATTTTCTTCAGTGAATTTACTTTTATCAATTCCCGATTCAGACACATAGGCTATTTCAGGAGATGTTTGTGAGCGAAGGGAGTAATTTCCACTGGTGGCCGGATTATGACCTAAGCTATTCATAACTCGTACTAGATTAGCTAGTTTTTTCATCTCTTCGTGGTCTTGAGCACTTATTATATTGATCACACTTTTGCCTTTAATTAACTTTTTACTCTATATAGTAAATCTTACTTTTTTTGGCCACGAGTATGTAGTAGATATAGTGGAATAAGTTAATTTTGCCCAAAAAATTTAAAAAGGATTTGCATGAAGCACCTAAATAATATTGTGACTAATTTCCAAGAATCAATATTTTCTACAATGACCAAGTTAGCCGTGGAGAATCAGGCCATAAATCTCTCACAGGGCTTTCCTGATTTTGATGGACCAAGTTGGGTTATTGAGCTTGCAGCAAAGGCTTTAAGGGATTCTAAAAATCAATATGCACCTTCATTTGGGATCTTACCACTTAGGAGTGCAATTGCGGCCAATTATAAGCGTTTTTATAATCTTGATTATGATCCAATGAATGAAGTTCTCGTTACCAATGGAGCCACTGAGGCGATCTATTGCACCATAATGGCCTTAGTAAATCCAGGTGATGAAGTAGTCGTTTTTGAACCTTTCTATGATTCATACTTAGCTTCTTTGCAGTTAGCTAGAGCTAAGGTTATTCCCGTTACCCTCAATGCACCAGATTTTACTTATAAAGTAGAAGAATTAAATAAAGCGATTAATAAAAAAACCAAATTACTTATTATAAATAACCCACACAACCCAACGGGGAAAATTTTTACCAAAGCAGAAATGATTTTGCTGGCCGAACTCGCTGTAGCCAATGACTTTTATATTCTTTCTGATGAAGTTTATGAATTTCTCACTTTTGAACAAGCTCATATCCCAACAGCAACTTATGATAATTTAAAAGAGCGAACAGTTACCATTTCTTCTACTGGTAAATCTTTTGGACTTACCGGATGGAAAATAGGTTGGGCCCTAGGTCATTCAGACATTATAAAAACTATTCATAATGTTCACCAATTTACAACTTTTTGTGTAGCCCATCCTTTGCAAGTTGCGATGGCTCAAGCGTTATTGAATATGGATGATTATTTAATTGATTTTAAAAAAAGTTATCTCGGTAAGAGAAATTTATTAGTAAAAGGTTTAAACGAAGCGGGCTTCAATGTTTTAAATCCGGCCGGAACTTATTTTGCAATGGCGCTTTTGCCAGATGGGAAAAATGATATTGATTATTGTCAGTGGCTAATTAAAGAAAAAAAAGTTGCCACAATTCCGACATCAGCTTTTTATATAAAATCTGACGAAGGTTCTCGCATGATTCGCTTTTGTTTTGCCAAAACAGATGAAACCTTGAATGCTGCTCTAAAAAATCTAAGCCATTTTTAAGTCAATTAAGTGCAGAAAGTAAGATTTAAAATCGCCCCCTTTTACTGGGGGCATTTTTACTTAGGCTAAGTATCGGCAATGAAAATTTTCTTCATAATGGATCCAGACCAAACTCTAAATCTTTCGATATAAGTATAGGCCGCTGGAATAACTACGAGTGTAAGAAGTGTCGAAGAAATTAATCCCCCGATTACAGCAATTCCCATTGAGGTTCTTTGCTTTGAAGCTTCATTGAGTCCAATAGCAAGGGGAATCATACCAGCGATTAGGGCAAAAGAAGTCATAAGAATTGGGCGTAGTCTCGATTTTCCAGAGGCAATGATAGCATCATAGAGACTCATTCCTTGTTGAACTTGCTGATTGGCATAGTCAACAAGCAGGATAGAGTTTTTCGTTGCAACTCCAAGAAGCATAATACAACCAATCATTGAGAAGAGATCCAAAGTTGCACCCGTAATAGCTAGAGCGTAAAAAGCACCACACATTGCCAGAGGCAGAACGAGCATGATGGTAAAAGGTGTAACAAATGATTCGTAAAGTGAAGCGAGCACAAAATAAATAAACATAATTCCAAGGCCTGCAGCTACAATCATATTGGCCATGAGCTCTTGAAAGTTTTCGGCCTGTCCAACAAACTGGTAGCGCATATTGGCTGGAAGTTTTATCTCGTCTTTTAAAATATGATTGATGTCAGCGATAGCACCCCCCATCCCTGGACCATTGGGAGCGATATCGGCAGAAATTTGAATATAGCGACCGCGATCTTGACGATTAATATTAGCAGGTCCCAGAGTTTCTACTGGATTAGTCATGATATTTAATTTGATGAGGGAGTAGTTAATATTGGGAATATAAGTTTCTGCGTAAGCTTTTTTTAGATCTCGTTGATCGTCTTGTAAACGAACACGAATATCGTATTCTTCACCAGATTCGCGAAAGACAGCAGCTTTAGTTCCTTCGATCAATGTTCGAAGCTCTCCTCCCATCATGGTTGTCGAGACTCCAAGTTTCTCTGCTTTTTTTCTGTCGGGAACAACTTGGAATTCAGGCTTTCCTGGTCGATCAGTCGTGGATACATCCTTAAGTGCTGGGTGATTTTTAATTTTTTCAAAAAGCAGTGCTGAATATTTTTGGATTTCTTTCATATCATCACCAACGATATTGACATTGAATGGTCTTTGTCCTCCTCCAACAGCATCAAAATCTTTAACTGCAGGATTAGCATAGGCGAAAGGTTTCAATTGCCCACGGAGTATTTCTTTGAAAGCTGATGTATTAGTTCCTTTGCGCTCATTTGCTGGAACGAGAGTAACGAACATACTAGCTTTTTCAGGTTGACCGTTGGTATCACCGACAGTAAGAGTGGTGCTGTGGACCTCTTTGTTTGCTCTGATGATTTTATCAACTTCATTAGCTACAGAATTCATTCCCTCTAAGCTAGTTCCTGGCTTTAAGTCTATGGCAACTACAAATTCTCCCGCATCTTGAGGCGGAAGGAATGTTTTAGGTACTGATTTAAGCGCAACAAAACTAGCAAAGAAAATTACTAGTGCTAGCGACAAAATGATCATAGGTCGCTTGAGAGTAAATTTTAAAATTCCAACGTAAATATCTTCAAGCCAGTCTTGGAAAGCATTAAACTTATCGAGTAAGGCACCGATGGAATGATCATAAAATCCTTTTTTAACTTTTACCTGTCCAGGGGTGTGATGTTCAATTTTTCCAGCAAAATAGGCGGAAAGCATCGGGGCCATAGTAAGTGCATCAAAAAGTGAAATGGTAAGAGCAAAACAAACAGTTAAGCCAAACTCTTTAAAAAATTGCCCAACAACACCGTCGAGAAAAGCAATAGGTCCAAAAACTGCAATAACAGTAAGAGTTGTGGCAATAACAGCGAGAGTAACTTCTTGAGTCCCTTTTAGCGCAGCGTTAATGGGGCTCTCCCCAAGTTCAATATGTCGAAAAATATTTTCTCTTACAACAATGGCATCATCAATTAAGAGTCCAACGGCTAGTGAGAGTGCTAACAGAGTCATAATGTTTACAGTAAATCCAGCAGCAGCTAAAAGAATAAAAGCTCCCAATAGAGAATTTGGTAAGGCAAGACCAGTGATTATTGTTGATCGACCGGAGCCTAAAAAGAAATAAACAACTATGATAGTTAAAATAATACCAAAAATAATTGTTTCATACACATCATCAACGTTGGCCTTAATTTGTTTAGCTCCATCGCGAACGACTTCGAGTTGGATTTTTCCTTCTTCTTTAAGGGATTCGTTAATTTTTAAGGTTTTCTTTTTAATGGCTTCAGCTACACCAATCGTATTCGATCCCGATTGTTTATAGATTGAAAGTAATATAGCTTTTTTGCCATTATAATATCCATAACCAACTCGCTCTTCGAGGGAGTCTTTTACATTAGCTACATCTTTGATAGTGATGGGAACATCATTTCCAATAAAATTAACAATAGTTGACTCGATTTCATGTATAGTTTTATATTCACCTAAAGTTCTAAAAATAGCATCGCTAGTTGCGCCAGAAACTTTTCCAGCAGGTATATTTTGCCCTGAAATTTGTAAACGGCTTGCAACCTGAGTAGCAGATAGCTCTCTGGCCTTTAATTTTTTTCGATCGAGTTCGACTTTAATTTCTCGGCGTCTTCCTCCAATAATATTAACTAAGCCAACTTGATAAACTTGTTCAAACTGCGGTTTAATTTTTTTATCTACAATTTGGTAAAGTTCGCCGTCGGGAAGATCAGATTGCACGGCAATAGTGATGATTGGTTGATCGGCAGGATCCAATTTTCTTATGACTGGTTCCTGGATATCAGTTGGGAGTTTTTTTCTTGCAGCTGAAACTTTATCGCGAACTTGTTGCTCGGCATATTTTACATCGGCAGAAAGGTTAAATTCAGCAATTATGACTGATACATTTTCTAAGTTTTGAGAAGAGAGCTTTTTTAAACCCGGAACGTTTGAGAGTTCTTCTTCATAAACTTTGGAAACAAGTGTTTCCACTTCTTCTGGACCAGCTCCAGGGTAAACCGTTGTAACAGTAACAATTGGAAATGTAACGTTAGGAAATAAATCTACTGGCAATTTTTTAAGTGATAACCAGCCCACAACTAAAATAATAGTTACAATACAGGTGATAAAAACTGGTCTTTTAATCGATAAGTTTGCCAGATTCATTTAGTACCCCCATCTACAAAAGTTTTAAGTTGTGAATAAATATTTAAAATATTTGTCTCACTTTGAATTCTTTCTAGCTCTGATTGAGCATAGTCTTGTTCAAAGTTCAGCACTTGAAAAGTGACAGTTCTACCTTTATTTAATCTGTCGCGCTCGTTATTAGCTTTAATTTTTTGAGCCTCTTCAATTTTTTCTATTAAAGAGAGTTTTATTTTAGCATCCTCAAATTTAGCTGAGAGGTCACTCCATTGTTGGTCTTGTTCAAAAAGTTTTCGCTGATAATTTTGTTCAGCAGCAAGTTGATCTTTTTTATATCCACTGATGTTGTCTGTTGTAGTATTGAAATCAAGTGGTGTGACAAATCTTATACCTACTACTTTAGTATCGTGATTAGTTTTTAAAGAGTTGCTGACGGCATTTGCCCCTTGGGCGTTTCTACCATTGAGGGCGTAAGAGCCATAAAGTTCGAGAGTTGGTTTATTTTTTTCCATTGAAATTTCAGCACTAGCTTTAGAAATATTTTGAATTTCAAGTGCTGCTTTAGTGTCTTCTCGTAAATCTACTTTTTGGGGAAGTGTGAGTGATTTGATTTTAGCAGCATCGATTGATTCAAGTTGAGCATCAAATTCTTCGCTATTGATTCCTCTGACAGAATTAAAGGCCCTAGTTATATTTTTAAGTTCTTGTAATGATGATTTTAATTCATATTCGCGGGCTTTATAATTGGCATCAGACTGAAGGAAATCTGAACTTTCGGCAAGCCCACTTTTTAATCTATTTTGGTTCCAGTTTTTTATTTTCATTGCACGCTCTAAGCTTTCTTTTTGAACCTTCACAATTTTTTGAGTTTGTGAAAGGCTCCAATAGAGAGATTCAGCCTGAGCAAGAATCGCTTTAATTTTAAAAGATTCAGCCAATTTTGAAGCTTTGGATTGAGCTATTAAAATAGATTCTTGAGATCTTGATTCTTTACCCGCCCAATTTCTCCATAGCGATTGTGAAAGCTCTAAATTTGCAATACCATCGTGAAAATCACTTAAAGGAACAAAATTAGGACTGGCGTCGTGAATTTTGGTATGAGAAAAATTATAACTTAATTTTCCCTGAAGTCCTGATGAAAATTGTTGAGAAAGACCAGCCGTAAAAAAAGTATAATCGGTTTGATCCCCTTGAGCAGCAATATTATTAGTAGGCTTTTTATCAAGTGCGGTTTGAGCCTGAGCGAAAATATTTGTTCTAAAGAGTAATTTTCCTTCGCTTGCTTTGAGTTCAGCACCCTCAATTATTAGTTTACTGGCCGAAACGGACTGATTTTTATCCTGGACTTGTGAGAGAAATTCTTCCAAGGGCAAAGTAGCTGCTGACAAAGCGATGGGAATGGAAAATGTGAGGCTTAGGAGTGCTCTCGCAAAATTAAAGGTCATAACATTACTCCTGAATTTTAAGGCCATCAAATATGATGGTGACAATATTATTTATAAAATT
>CANFNL010000075.1 GCA_947448205.1 Bacteriovoracaceae bacterium | reverse complement strand
GATTGCTTGTTGTGATTATGTTCTCGCTATGGATACAGCGAGCATTGGTTTTACTGAAGTTCGCCTTGGGCTTGTTCCTGCGGTTATTTCTCCTTTTGTCATTGCCAAAATAGGTGAAAGTAATGCCCGAGCTTATTTTTTAAGTGGAGCACGCTTTGATGTGAATAAGGCGTTAAGAATGGGGCTTATTCATCAAATAACATCTTTTGATAAAATTGATGAAGACCTTGAAATTCTAATAAAAGAATTTTTAATGGCGGCCCCAAAAGCTTCAGTGATCGCTAAAGAATTAATCAGAGTTGTCGTTGAAAAAAAGAATCTAAAAGAAGCCCGAAGTTATACTTGTAAAACAATTTCCGAAGTTCGCACTAGTTTTGAAGGTCAGGAAGGGATGGAAGCGTTATTAGAAAAAAGAAAGGCGAGTTGGTTATGAAAAAAATAAAAAAAATATTGATCGCTAATCGTAGCGAAATCGCGCTAAGAGTTATCCAGACAGCTAAAGAAATGGGAATTAAAACTGTCACGCTCTTTACTGAGGAAGAAATCTCACTTCCCCATGCTCGCGCTGGAGACGAATCTTTTTGTCTTGGAAGTGGTCCGCTTAGAGAAACTTATCTCAATCAAGAAAAAATTATAAAAATTGCAAAATCATGTGGAGCAGATGCAGTTCATCCTGGTTATGGTTTTTTGTCCGAAAAATCACCTTTTGCTAAACTCGTTACTGAAAATGGCCTTATTTTTATTGGACCAGCTGCAGAGTCTATTGAGCTGATGGGAGATAAAAAAACCTCTAAAATTAAAATTCAACAATTGGGTGTTCCCTCTATTCCCGGCTATCACGGAGACAATCAAGATGGTCTACATTTACAACAGGAAGCCAAACGTATAGGTTTTCCTATTTTGATTAAAGCCTCAGCTGGTGGTGGCGGTAAGGGAATGAGAATTGTTGAATATGAAACGGAATTTCTAGCGGCCCTCGATTCAGCCAAAAGAGAATCTCTCAACGCTTTTGGAGACGATACAGTTTTATTAGAAAAATACATTACATCTCCACGGCATATTGAAATTCAAGTGATGAGTGACTCGCACGGAAATCATTTTCATTTATTTGAGCGCGAATGCTCAATTCAGAGACGCTACCAAAAGATAGTTGAAGAATCTCCAAGTCCAGCCGTTAGTTCTGAGCTTAGAGCTAAAATGACTGAAGCTGCTCTTAAAATTACTAAAGGAATAAATTATTTAGGAGCGGGAACAATTGAATTTATTCTCGACACCAATGGAGAATTTTATTTTCTTGAGATGAATACAAGATTACAAGTTGAACATCCGGTAACTGAGATGGTCACTGGCCTTGATTTAGTAAAGCTTCAAATTCTCGTTGCTCAAGGAGAAAATTTACCCTTTACTCAAAAAGAGATTAAGCAAACTGGTCATGCTATTGAAGTTCGCCTCTACGCTGAAAATCCTGATAATGATTTTTTACCTAGTATAGGGACAATTCAAAAAATTGGCTCACCCTCACTACGTCACACTCGCTTAGATTGTGGCTATGTAGATGGAAATGAAGTGACAATTTCCTTTGATCCTATGCTGGCTAAACTTGTAGCTTGGGCCGATACCAGAGAGCAAGCGGCACATAAATTAAACATATCTTTAAATGAAGTTGTTTTTTTAGGAGTTAAAACCAACCGGCATTATTTAAGACGAATACTCAGTTTACCAGAATTTCTTGAGGGGGCGACTTACACCCATTTTGTAAAAACCTACCAAGAAAAATTAAAGCCCAAATCTGCTAATAATCAAGCCCTGGCTTTGGCCCTGGCCAGTTATCTTTTTTATAAAAAAGAGCAACAGAGCAATGGTCAATCCATTGATCAATTAAATTGTGCATGGTCAAGCCTTAAAGGCTTTAGGAATATTTAAATGAAAAAACAATTTGTAATAGATGAAGAAATTCTTGAAGTAGATATTGTGGAAGAGGGAGCAAGTTTTGTTCTTTTTAATTTTGCAGGTGAGGAATACTCAATTAATCTTGGTGGTCAGCAAAACGGAAAAATGAGCTTAGTTTATAAAGGTCAAAACCATACTGCAATTGCCAGTGACCCCTTCTATGTCGTTGACGGAGAAGAGTTTGTGATTGGAGCCCCTAAGAGGGCTAGGGCCAAAATTAAATCCCATGATTTGGGACAAATGAAATCTCCAATGCCTGGAAAAATTTTAAAACTGTTAGTTAAAGAGGGTGACATTATTGAAGTGGGCACGCCCTTATTAGTTATGGAAGCTATGAAAATGGAGCACACAATAAAAGCTTCCAAAGCCGGCATAGTTGAAAAAATATTTTACCATGAAGGTGAGCAAATTGCCGGAGGGGTGGAGTTAGTAAAGTTATGCTAGATAATCTTCCTCGCTCTATTCGAATTGTTGAAGTTGGTCCTAGAGATGGCCTTCAAAATGAAAAATCAAAAGTTTCACTTGAAGATAAATTCAGTTTTATAAAACAACTCAGTGCTGCCGGGCTTTTGGAAATTGAAGCAACTAGTTTCGTTCGTGCTCAAAAAATTCCTCAAATGAGCGATGGAGCAGAGTTATTTAATCTTTTAAAAAATGATAATGAACTAAAAAAGACAAAATTAATATCGTTGATTCCTAATCAAAAAGGAATGGATGATGCCCTAAAAGCAGGGGTTGAAGATATAGCTGTTTTTACTTCGACTTCAAATACCTTTAATCAAAAAAATATTAATGCCTCTATTGATGAGTCTTTGCAAAGAATTAAAGATGTGATGGACATTGCCAATAAACACAAAATTCGCACTCGCGGGTATATTTCTACTGTGTTTGGATGTCCCTATGAGGGATCAACAAGTTTAGAGGAACTCAAAAGAATATGCCATTTTTTAAAAGATATGGGAGTTTATGAAATTTCTCTTGGGGACACCATTGGAATAGCTCATCCCAAACAAGTTTGCAATGTAATCGAGCTTCTAAAAAAAGATTTTAAATTAGATTTTTTCTCTATGCATTTTCACGATACTAGAGGCCTTGCTATGGCCAATATTCTCACTGCTCTTGAATTAGGAGTAACCAGTTTTGATTCTTCGGCAGGAGGTTTAGGGGGGTGTCCTTACGCCCTGGGAGCATCGGGAAATGTTGCTACTGAAGATCTCTATCATCTGATGAGCTCTATGGGGATCGAAACAGGTATTGATATTAAAAAGCTCTCTTGTGCCTCAAGCTTTATTTTGTCTAAACTCAATCGAGAGAGTCCTTCTAAATTTTTAAAAGCTTACCTTAGTTCAGGTTATTAATTAGGAATGTTTTATGAGTTTTTACGAAAATAATTTTTCACATTTAGAAGTTGTTATTAAGCACTCCCATCAACTTTGGGTTACTTTAAATAATCCCGAGCAAATGAATGCTATCACTAATGCCATGATTGAATCCTTGGTTAGTGTTTTAAAGCATGCAGATTTCGATAAGAATATTAGAGTCATTGTGCTTACTGGTGCCCAAAAAAGTTTTTGTGCTGGTGGTGATATAAAGGCGATGGAAGAGAAATCAGGAATGTTTGAGGGTGAAAGCAACGAATTACGCAATCGCTACATGCATGGTATTCAACAAATCCCTCGTTGCCTTGAAGAAATCTCAACTCCTATCATTGCTTTGGTTAATGGTGCCGCCATTGGGGCTGGTTGCGATCTTGCAATGATGTGCGATCTTAGAGTGGGGTCGGAACTCTCAAAATTTGGAGAAACATTCACTCGCATGGGGCTTGTTCCCGGAGACGGTGGAACTTTTTTTCTTCAAAGAGTTGTAGGCTATTCTAAAGCAATACAGATGTTTTTAACGGCAGAAATTATTGAAGGTGAAAAAGCACATCAATTTGGATTGTTAAATTTTTATTTCCCATTTAAGGATATTGTTGCTGAAACAGAAAAATTGGCAGCCACCATAGCAGGACTTGCTCCTATTGCCCAATCGATGACAAAAAAAGCTATGAAGATATCCTATCTTCATGACCTTCATACATCACTAGATACTCTTGCCAGTTTTCAAGGCATCACTCAAAGAAGCAGTGATCATTTTGAAGCGCTTTTGGCGTTCAAAGAAAAACGAAATCCAAAATTTAAGTCTGAGTAAAGATAAGACAGTTAAGCTTTCAAAATTTATTGACATAGCAAAATGAAACAGTGGACAATTTAGCTAAGTAATATTTTTTGGAGAGTATGGTGAACAAGGTAACATTAAAATTGTTTTACCAAATTTTTAATTTTTTTGTATGGTCACTAATACTGCAAAGCTGCTCTAGTCAGAGTTTTGTGTCTGAAGGGACAATACCAATTCCCATCTCAACTACCAAAAATAGCGAAAATTTTTTTGAGAAATATATGACGAGTGATTCTTATTTTTGGGGAAGATCACCAGAAGTGGCTCGAATTAATCTCGATGAGATTGTCAACGAATTGGGATTACGAGGAGCTTCATTTGTAACAATTGAAGCTCGCTTTAGTTGGAGGAGTTTTCTCTATACATTGGTGACTTTAGGACTTTATTGTCCCCAAGATTTTAAGATTTCTGTACGCGCTAAAAGGGAATTATTTAATTAAGAAAATACTATCACTATGTTTTTTAAGTTTAATAAGTTCCTGTGGAACTTTAAGGATTTCACCAGAAGGCTGCCACACTTCAGGAGTGTGGGGAAATAGCTTATCGAATGAGCAAAAGGTCACTGATAGCTTCATTGTATGGAATGCTGACTTGGAAATTCGAATTAAAGATTTATTAAAGAAAAATGGTATCGAGTGCTCAAATGTAAAACAATTGCACTTAGATGTTAAAAACAAGTATTTCATAAAAAAAGAAGTTATAATTTATTTCCAGTAATAGTTTTCAAGGAAGAAGAGACTTCAGGCCAGGGATTGGCTCCAAGGATGGGTTAAGGGCCAAGGATGGCCTTTTATTATTTTGAACTTACTCGTCAAGAGTGTCTAAAAGGTTGGAGAAAAAGCTCTTTTTAAAATCTTCAGCCTCCTCTTTAGTTAAATGACCAAATGTTGTCCGATCTTGTTCAATGAAGAGGTTTTTATTAGCAAGATCATTTAAAAAACGCGACCGACTTCTTGGGGCATCTTTTCCATAAATTTTTCGCTGCTTACAATAAGTCATCACTAAAGTTTCTTGTGCTCTGGTGATACCAACATAGCAAAGCCTTCTCTCTTCACTAATATCCTCCCCCTGGGTAATTGTTTTTTTATGAGGAAGTGTTTCTTCTTCTATACCAACCATATAGACTTTTTTAAATTCAAGTCCCTTAGAAGAATGCAAGGTCATCAGAGTAACTTCATTTTTTCTCACATCACCATCTTCATCTTCTTCTAATTTATCTTTATCTTGTGAATCCTGAAGCAGAAGGCGTTCAACAAAGTTTTTTAAATTTGCATTTTCTTTATAATAGTTAGCAAAACGATTAGCCGATTCAATAAACTGCATAACATCGTTGCGTCTTCTTTCGACTTGCTTTGCATTGTCATATTGTTTATCAATAAAATTCAAATAATCGATTTCTTCAATTAGTGTGCTGATGTTTTCTGACAGTGTTCCTGTGGCAAATTTGGCTCTATATTTTGTAATTAGCTCGACAAATGTTTTAATGCTGCTTGATCTCGCACTATCGATTAAGGGGAATTTTTCAAGGACACTAAAGAGAGAAATTTTTTCCTCGTCAGATTTTTTTAAATATTTCTCTAGTGTGGCATTTCCAATTCCACGGTTAGGAATATTGAGTATTCTTCTCAGGGCCATCTGATCACTGGGATTTAAGATGACAAATAGATAGCTCATTAAATCTTTGACTTCTTTTTTATCGTAAAACTTTTGTCCACCTATAATTTGATATGGAACTTGAGAGAGCCGAAGTTGATCTTCTATGGGAGGTGCCTGAGTATTACTTCTGTATAAAATAGCGATATCGCCCAAATGACCACCATTTCCTTGGTGGGAGACAATATCTTCGACGATTACTTCAGCTTCGTGATCCGTATCACCCATGGCCCAAAGAAGTGGTATGTGCGAACTGCGTTTTTGACTCCAAAGAGTTTTATCCCGGCGCTTTTTATTTTCTTTAATAACGTTATTGGCAAGATCCAAAATTGAGGAGACTGATCGATAATTTTCTTCAAGTTTTATAACTTTAGCCTCGGGAAAAGATTTTTCAAAATTTAGAATATTGCTTACATCGGCTCCGCGGAAAGCATAAATTGATTGGTCATCATCGCCAACCACACATAAATTATTATGGGTTGAAGTGAGGTGAGAGATGAGCTCGAATTGGAGAGTGTTTGTATCTTGATATTCATCTACCATGATAAATTTAAATTTTTCGGAATAGGCTTTAGCCACATCGGGATTTTGACGAAAAAGTTTTAAAGTTAAAAATAAAATGTCATCGAAATCAATAGCATTAAAAAATTTTAATTTTTCTTGATAATAGCGATAAGTGTATTCAGTGGCATGATCAAAGGGATCATCTTGATTGAAGTGAATAGAATCAGCATAATCTAATTCATAAATTCCAGCATTTTTTAAGAAGGATATTTTAGAGAGAATATCTTTTTGATCATACTTTTTTTCAGCGTGATACAGCCTTAGAGCTTCTCGAATAATGCCTATTTGATCGGATTGATCATAAATTGAAAAATTTTCTTGATAGCCCAGCTTAGTGATTTCTTTTTTTAAGATTCTTACACCTAGGGAGTGAAAAGTTAATAGGGCAATTCCTCGGGATTTTTTTGCACCAAGCAGAGTTTGAACTCGCTCTCTCATTTCTTTGGCCGCTTTATTGGTAAAACTAACCCCTAGTAGGCTGTCACCTTTTATTCCTAAATTGTCTACCATATGGGCAATTCTATAGGTTATAGTTCGCGTTTTCCCAGAACCAGCTCCGGCCAGTATTAAAACTGGGCCTTCTACTGTTTCGGCGGCTTCGCGCTGTTTGTCATTGAGTCCACTTAAAGAGATCATAGGGAAAAACAGTACTAAATGTTATAGACTCTTGCTATAATTTTTCTGTCTGTATCATACTGTAGTTGGGAGAAAAGCCATGGCCTTAAAGAAAAAAGCTAAAAAATCTGCGCCTAATAAGAATGGTGCAAAAAAAACTGTTAAAAAAATACCGGCCCAATCTCCTGAAAAAAGCCTCCAGGCTTCTTTGATTGAGCTCATAAAAAATACTTCAGCTGTTCTACCAGATGATGTGCAAAAAGTTATTTTAGAGGCACTCGCGCGAGAAGAAAAAAACACCACTGCAGAATATGCCATGAATATAATTAAGGCCAATATCGATCTTGCTAAAAAGAAATCACAGCCACTTTGCCAAGATACGGGTACGGTTCTATTTTACATAAGTCATCCTGCTGGATTTGATCAAAATAAATTAACCAAAGAAATACAAAAAGCCGTAATCAAAGCTACTGAGCTTGGATACTTAAGACAAAACTCTGTTGATTCACTCACTGGTGAAAATTCTGGAAAAAATATTGGTCCAGGTCATCCCTCGATCCATTTTCACCAACACAATAAAAAATCGCTGCAGATAAAACTTATGCTCAAAGGTGGGGGTTGTGAAAACGTAGGAGCTCAATACTCACTTCCATACACTCCATTAGATGCTGGCCGAGATCTCGATGGCGTAAGAAAAGTTATTCTCGATGCAGTTCATAAGGCACAGGGAAAAGGTTGTGGTCCGGGAGTTCTTGGAGTTTGTATTGGTGGAGATCGAGGAGCAGGCTACATTGAAAGTAAAGAGCAACTCTTAAGAAGAGTTGATGATAAAAATACTCATAAAGAATTAGCCGCTCTTGAAGCAGAAATAGTTGTGACGGCCAATAAGTTGGGAATTGGACCAATGGGATTTGGGGGGAAAACAACACTTTTAGGTTGCAAAATAAGTGCGCTTAATAGATTACCCGCATCTTTTTTTGTCTCTATTTCTTATATGTGTTGGGCTTACCGCAGACAAGGAGTTGAATTGGGAGCTCATAATGAAATCAAAAAATGGCTTTATTAAAATTATGAATTATTAAGGATTGTATAAAATGAAAAAATTAACTTATCCCTTCACTCACGAACAAGTAAGAGACTTAAAAGTTGGAGATATGGTTTTAATCTCTGGAAAGCTTTTTACAGGTCGAGATGCGGTTCATAAACGCCTGCACGATGGAGTTAAACCTCCGGTTGATCTCACTAATCAAATCATCTATCACTGTGGTCCTGTTATTTTACAAGATAAAAAAACTAAAAAATACCAAGTGACTGCCGCAGGACCCACAACGTCTATTCGAGAAGAACCATACCAGGCCGACGTCATGAAGGATTATGGAATAGTTGGAGTTATTGGAAAAGGGGGCATGGGTCCAAAAACTTTGGCAGGTTGTAAGGAGTATGGATGTGTCTATTTTCACGCTGTCGGTGGAGCTGCTCAAGTATTAGCGGAAAAAATTGATTCTGTAGATGCGGTTCATTGGTTGGATTTAGGTTCACCTGAAGCTATTTGGGAATTATCCGTAACAGATTTTCCAGTTGTTGTAACTATGGACGCCCATGGAAATTCTCTTCATGCAAAAGTTGAATCAGCTTCTGCTGATATCTTAAAAACGGAAATGGGAAAACACTAAAAATATGACAGAACTTTTGTGGTCACCAAGTCTAGAGCGAATTCAATCATCAGAAATGAAGAGGTTTGAAGATTATTTAGCTTTTTGTGGAGATTATAAAAGTTTTCATCAGTACTCCATTGAAAATAGCACTCATTTTTGGACGGAGCTTATAAAATTTTACAATGTAAAATTCTCTGGCAACTTAGCTCCAGCTCTCCTTACTGATAATTTTCAAGACTACACATGGTTTAATAATGTTAATCTCAATTTTGCTGAAAACTTGCTGAATGCCGGAAATTCAAATGACTGTGCTCTTAATTTTCAGCATGAATCAGGTCTCTCACAAAAAATCTCTTATAATCAATTGCGGGAAAAAACAGCTAGCCTAGCTCATTATTTAAAAGAGTCTATGAGCTCTGGTGATGTGCTCGCCGCATACATGCCCAATATTCCTGAAACTGTTATCTCAATGTTGGCCACAAGTTCACTTGGTGGAGTGTTTACATCTACTAGTTGTGACTTTGGAGTAGCTGGTGTACTGGATCGATTTTCCCAGTCTCGGCCTAAAGTACTAGTGGCCGCTGTCGGATATCAATACAATGGTAAATATATTGATCTTCACGAGCGCTTAAGGGAAATTGAAGTTCAATTGCCTCATTTAGAAAAAATAATCTTAGTTGATTTTTTAGGAAAAGGAGTTGATTTAAATGGCTTTAAAAAAGCTATTACTTTTACTGATGCCACCTCAAAGTCAGCACAATTAGTTTTTACCAGAAATCCCTTTTCACATCCACTTTATATTATGTATTCCTCTGGAACAACGGGAAAACCCAAATGTATTGTTCATTCTCAAGGTGGCACTCTTGTGTGCCATTTAAAAGAATTGGGGCTTCATACTGATTTAAAACCGAATAAAAAAATTTTCTTTTTTACCACTTGTGGATGGATGATGTGGAATTGGTTAGTGAGTTCACTTTATTTTGGCAGTGAAGTTATCCTCTATGAAGGATCTCCTGCCTATCCTAATCCTCTCCATTACTTTCAAATGATTGATAGAGAAAAAATAAATATTTTTGGAACTTCTCCAAAATTTTTAAAAGCCCTGGAAGAAGCGAAGCCAAAATTTAATTCAAAATTTGTATCGTTAGAGACAATTCTCTCGACAGGTTCTCCATTATTGCCTGAACAGTATGACTTCGTTTATCGTTCAATTAAGAAAGATATACAGCTCTCAAGCATTTCAGGCGGTACTGATATTATCGGCTGCTTTATGTTGGGGAATCCAACGACTCCTGTTTATCGTGGAGAAATTCAATCCCTAGGCCTTGGTCTTGCGGTAGCAGCACTCAATGATTCAAAAGAAGCTGTTATTGAAAGTGAAGGTGAGTTGGTTTGTCTAAAAACTTTTCCCAACCGCCCACTTTATTTTTTAGATGATTTGCAAAATGAAAAAATAAAGGCTGCTTATTTTGAACAAAATATTGATATCTGGACTCATGGTGATTTTATTAAAATCACCAAAAATGGAGGAGTCGTGGTTTTTGGCAGATCGGATGCGACTCTTAATCCAGGAGGAGTTCGTATTGGCACGGCCGAGATTTATCGCCAAACAGAGACTCTTCCCTATATAGACGATTCACTTTGTGTTGGTAAAAATCGCGATGGAGATGTTGATGTCCTCTTATTTGTTAAAATGCGTATAGGCGAGGAGTTAACACTTGCTAGAATAAATGAAATTAAAGAACTTATAAGAAAAAACACTACGCCAAGGCATGTTCCTAAAGAGGTCCATGTAGTAAAAGATATTCCGTATACTCGATCTGGTAAAAAAGTGGAATTAGCCATCTCCAATATTCTTCATGGTAAATCAGTTCCAAATAGTGAAGCTATCGCTAATCCCGAGAGTTTACAAGAGTATATGGCGTTTCAAGACCTTAGGGATTAATAAAGCTGTGAAATAAATTCTCGATTTAGCCACGTTATTGCTCTATATGATAAAATCCTATGGATAGCACTACGGGGAATTTATGAATAAATTTAAAATTTTTGTTTTTTTACTTCATTTATTTGGACAACAAGTCTTGGCCGCTGATTTAAGAAATATCGATGAATTAATTCAAAATGACCGAGAAGAGCGAGTTATAAAAATCAATGAATTGACTCTTGAACTCAATAAATCACTGCTTGCTCTTCAATCAATTCAGAGCGATCTGGACCGCGCTATTTTAAGTGATAGTCATTTAAGGCCCAAAAGAGTACGCATCAGAAATTCTTCCTTCGTCATTTCTGCTCTAGGATTCATTGGGACTTTTATCTATCAGACCAAAGGTATAAATCCCAGTAAGTTTCTTCTTGGTGGTGGGTACACAATTTCGGCCTTGTTGACAGTTTTTGGGCTCATAGAGCAGAATTCAATTAATTTATCTCGCGAAGAAATTCAAAAAATAAGAATCAGTGTAGTCGATTTAGAAGCCAAAATTAATATTGAAAAACGAAATCTCAGACGTGAAATTGTACTGCTTTGTCTTGCTGATGGAGGAACTGCAGAAACGTGTGTTGAGCCTTAGTTACCAAAAATCTTTTTATGTAGTTCTCTATATTCTTCAGAAGTTGGATTTTCATGATAGTGATCGATGTATGATTTAATTACTCTTTGAAATTGTTGCTGTTTTAGTTCTTCGTCGCTTTTTATTGAATTTTCAGCGCCATTGATTGAAGCTGCTAGTTTTTTAAATTCATCTAAGAACTCTTTTTTTGCCACTTCATTGTCAATGTCGTTTTGTTTTTCTAAATCTTTGTGAAATTTTTGATAATAAAAATAAAACCCGATACCAAAGGCTACTGGTTTGTAAACTTGGAGAAATCTTTCATAATGATCTATTGCATTTTGACTTTTAAGCTCTATTAATAGTTCGCTCTGATGAGCATCAAGTCCATCCAAGAATATTTTTTCAAGAAGAGAATCTGAAACCTTAATTTGATCAATCCACGGAAGATCGTATGGAATTACCAACATACGCCAGATTTTATACTGACTCACTTTTTTTATAAGCAATTGAGCCCTCTCAAGTTGAGTCATGTGGTCTTGCTTTGAAATCTTTTCAATGACTCCTTTTAAGCCTCTCAAGAGCATATCTTCTTGGAGGACTCTCATCATACGTTCATTCATTTTTGCAGTCTTGTTTTTCGAGAAATAATCAAGTAGCGATACGGGAGGGCCTTTTAGAATGAGAAAGATATCACTTGCAAAATCCTCAAGATATTCTCTCTGTATGGTTTTTGATAGATCAAAGTTTTTCATTAAAGTCTGTAGTTTTTTAAGTTTAAAGACATTTAACTTTTCTATTTGCTCTTGGATACTTGGAAGGTCAATTGAACTGCTTTTTAAAGTTAATGCTTCAATTAAGGCAAGTTTTTGCTCAATAGTTGTTGGGTTTTGTAAAAATAAATCATCACTACTTTTATATATTTCTAACATGCGAAAGTATTCAACATCGTCAAAGTTTTCAAATTCTTTTGCTCGTATTATTTTATTCCAGATAGAGTTTTTAAAGTTGTATTTTTTTAATTCATTGGCATATCTATAAGAACTTAGATTGCTCATTTCTTCAGGGGGTGCTTTTTTGATTATTGAATTGGCAACTTCTAAGCAATCACTTGCGGGTGAGCGAAGATCAAATGATTTCTTTTGATCTGTACTAAATCCTATAATGAACATTATTAATAAAATAAAAATATAAATATTAAAAAGCTGCTTCATTGCTTCTCCAAAGTGCTTTCTCGTCTAAAGCTTTTCGGAGTTTTGCTTAGTCTAGTTAAGATATTAATTTAGATTCTTTGAATCGATTTACCTGCTGATTATTCCACTGTTGTTTTCCAGTGGAAAGCTTATTTGAGAGGATTTTGTTGCTTCATTTAATGTTCTATCCCATGTTTCAGTGACAAAGCCAGTTTCAGAATCAATGAGAGCTTTAAAACTGGATGAATTTCCATTTTTTAGCAAATACCTTATACTTACTTGTTCTAAGTACTGTCCTTTGCCATTTTGCACTTTAATCACTGAATATTCTTCTTTTATCAT
>CANFNL010000074.1 GCA_947448205.1 Bacteriovoracaceae bacterium | reverse complement strand
TTGAATATAAATTGAAATCATTTTTTCTTTTATTTCCTGATCACTAATATCTGAAAATAATTCTTCTGCAGCTTTTTTTAATCTTTTAAATTCTGGAGAATACGGATGAAGTGTCGGTTGAGCAATATTTTCACGAACAGTAACAAATTGCTCATACTGTTTAGCAAAATAGGTTGTATCAACAATAAATTTAATAGATAGGATTGATTTTTCTAAGTTTGGAAATTTCTCGAAAATTTTTTTCTTTAAGGGTAATTCCATATAACTTAATTCATTAGCGAAGGCAGAATGATTACTAAGAAGGATTAATGTTCCATTTTGATTTTTGAGAGGGATAGTGTGTTCTGCTAGTTTTGTCCCGGCGATTTCCGGCCATGCTCTGATGAGAGAGAGGAAGTCAAAACTATCGAAGACATGAGCTTTATTCTTAGAATAAGGCTTATGAATAGTTTGTGATTGGTTGTCAATAAATTGTGAAAG
Organism: Bacteriovoracaceae bacterium; assembly: GCA_947448205.1. Classification (GTDB taxonomy): domain Bacteria; phylum Bdellovibrionota; class Bacteriovoracia; order Bacteriovoracales; family Bacteriovoracaceae; genus Bacteriovorax. The sequence goes on along the minus strand of CANFNL010000074.1, from coordinate 12,442 downwards.
CTTCTTTAACATGGCTACTTTTTAGGGTAGCATTTCAGGTATGAAAGGGCGATATTTATATTTTATTCGATTTTTGCTGTTGTTATTTTTTGTTTCTGCTTGCTCAGGGTATCATTTTAATTCTAATAATAATCCCCTGATTGGTTACGATATAAAAACAATCGCGATTCCCATGTTTATAAATCGCTCGGTTTTTCCCCAGCTTGCCGCACCTATGACCAAAGAAATTTCACTTACCCTTGGAAGTTTTAGTGGATTAAAAGTGATTAATGGCGATAATGAAAATGCTGACGCTGTTTTAATTGGAATACTAGAATCTAAAGATCATTATAATGACGCTTTGAGAACGACTCAAACAGTCTTTACGGATAAAGATATTTTGAACTCTATTGGTAATCGAAGCCCATTTTATTACCCTGTTCAATCAGCTTTTGATTTTAGTTTGAAGTTCATTCTCCTAAAGCGTCCCTCTAGAGAGGAAATACAATTTTTGGCAAATGCCCCTAAGGGAAGCGTCTTGATACATCCTAAAATCGTTATTCAAGACACGATTAATTTGACTGGAACTTTTTCTAGAGTCATAAGCCCAACGAGTACTTCTGGCTCACCGGGAGAAGTCAATTTTGTGAAAAACAATGCGATCCTCGTCAAGAGCTTACAAGAGACTTGCTATCGGGCGGCCCAGACATTTAGACAGGTTGTACTCAATGCTTTCTAAAAATCTCCCTTGGGACTTTATTTTAAAATACCCTCAAACAATTGAAAAAAAAAATCAAGGAATTTACACTTTTCTCATCGACGATCCTTATATCGAAAGAGTTGTCCTTGATCGCCTTCCAAAAAATGAATTAAAGTTTTCATTTTATACAGGTAATGAATTCACTAGAGAGTTCATCGAAGAGCATTTTATTAATTTATCGTTTTTCGCTTCAGTTGATCATATCCTCATTATGAATGCTGAAAATATTCCTGCGAACGCAATGGATTTTCTTCTTGAAGCTTCAATTGATTGGTCTGATAGATTATTGCTACTTTTTTTTTCTAAGTCGACTAAAGCACTATCTGCTTTTAATAAAAGTGAAAAAGTTACTGCTCATGAATTAGAAGCTCCTAGGTTTTGGGAAGGAGCAAAGATGTGGCAATTTTGCCAGAAAGCTCGAGGTGTTGCTTTCGATAGCAGTGTTTCGCGATTTGCCCTCACTTCGCTTGAGCATAATTTTGAATCTTTTTTTTGGCTTATTGATATTATAAAAATGCATTTTCCTAATGGAGTTGTCGATCTCACTGTTTTACAAGATTTAGTTAAAAAAGAGCGTTGGGATTTTTTTGAATTAATTGATTTCTTTCACAAAGACTCAAAATTATTTTTTTATGAAGTTTTAAAAAAAGAAAATGATTTCGAATGGATGAGAGCCCTCTCGGTTTTTATGCAATCTCATATGCAAAAAATATTATTTCCCGAAGAGTTAAGACTTAAAAATAAACTGACAAAATACGATCAAGGTATTTTGGAAATGAGTGAAAAAATGAATAGGGACTCTGTGAAGTACTACCTATGTTTTTTTTCAGACTTAGAAATTCAATCAAAATCTAATGATCCTTTACTGGTTAATAAATTGAGAATGGAATGCCTTAAATAAAAAAGGCCTCCCAATGGGAAGCCTTTTATTATTTTATGTGTATTAAAAAATTATTTAATAGAGTTAACTTGAGCAGCAAGACGTGAAGTTTTTCTTGCAGCTGTGTTTAATTTAATAACACCATTTTTTGCAAGTTTTCTAAGTTCAGCTTGAGCTTTTTGTAAAAGAGTCGCTGCTTCTTTTTTATCGCCAGCAGTAATAGCATCTCTTACTTTTTTAATAGATGTTTTACTTTTAGATTCGTTTGTTTTGTTAACAAGGTTTTTCTTAATGTCTTGTTTTGCTCTTTTTTCTGATGATTTGTGGTTTGCCACAATTAACTCCTACCGTTAGATATTCAAATTTTTTGCAATTAGCAATTTTATGAGATTCTTTTTTTATTCTTATTTTCAAAACTTGGCAAGGTTTTATTTGTGAAACTTGGATGCCCTTTGTATCATTAAACGGTTTTACAAATAACTATAATATAGGGAGCAGGAAATCAGATGCAAATCATTCAAAGTATTGGAATTGTTGGCGCAGGGCAAATGGGAAGAGGAATTGCTCAGGTTGCTGCAATGTCGGGTTATCAAGTTGAGCTTTTTGATGTCTCGGCCGAGGGGTTAAAGAAAGGATTGGATTTCATCGATGCCCAGATGAAAAAAGGAATCGAAAAAGCTAAGTGGGATCAAGAATTTGCAAACGCGACAATGGCAAAGATAAAAATAGTTACCGAAATGGCAGGTTTGAAAAATTGCGATTTACTCATTGAGGCAGCTACTGAAAATAAGACCATAAAATTTGATATTTTCAAAAAATTAGATGAATTGGCTAAGTCTGGTGCGATTTTAGCGACTAATACCTCTTCCATATCTATTACTGAAATTGCTGCTGTCACAAAACGTCCTCAGTTGGTAGCAGGAATGCATTTTATGAACCCAGTGCCAGTTTTGAAATTAGTTGAAGGCATAAGGGGATTGGAGACGAGCGATGAAACATTTAATACGGTTGCCGCAGTTGCCGAAAAAATGGGTAAAGTTTTTGTACGTGCTAATGATGTTCCGGGATTTGCAGTAAATAGAATCCTTATGCCAATGATTAATGAAGCTGTTTATGCACTTTATGAAGGTGTGGCAAGCATTAAGGACATTGATTCTGCCATGAAACTTGGCACTAACCAACCCATGGGGCCTTTAGAGCTTGCGGACTTCATCGGGCTTGATACGTGCCTTGCCATCATGAATGTCTTGCACGAAGGTTTAGGAGATACAAAATATCGTCCCTGTCCGCTTTTAAAAAAATATGTTTTAGCGGGGAGAATGGGGCGCAAATCAGGAAGAGGATTTTATGAATATTAGTAGAACTTGGAATACGCTCAAGGTTGACATTGCACATCACTTTGCCACGATTACAATTAATCGTCCGACAAAGCTCAATGCTCTCAACATTGAACTACTCGGAGAGCTTAAAGAATTATTAGTGGAAATGACAAAAGATGAATCATTTGCAATTAAAGGATTATTGATTACGGGCGAAGGCGAAAAAGCTTTTATTGCTGGAGCTGATATTGCAGAAATGAGCGATATGAACCCAAGTGATGCTTACACTTTTGGTCAGCTTGGTCAGCAAGTAACAACGTTAATTGAGACTCTTCAAGTGCCAGTGATTGCTTGTGTAAATGGCTTTGCGCTTGGAGGTGGATGCGAAATTGCAATGAGTTGTGATTATATTTATGCCACTAATAATGCCGTCTTTGGTCAGCCTGAAGTAAAGCTGGGATTAATCCCAGGATTTGGAGGAACGCAACGCCTTGCTAAACTAGTAGGAAGAAACCACGCTAAAGAAATGATTTATACAGGAAGAAATGTCCCAGTTTCAGAAGCATTGGCCATGGGCTTAGTTCTAAAATCTTTTGCCACAAAAGAGCAAATGATAGAAGAAGCAACGAAATCCTTAAAGTTAATTACCACTAATTCCTCTTTTGCAGTATCAATTGCAAAAAAAGTTATGAATGAAGGTATTGACTTAACTATCAGTGAAGGTTTACAGCTAGAGAAGAGACAGTTCTCTGCTATATTTTCTTCGGAAGATATGAGAGAAGGAACCCGGGCTTTTGTTGAAAAGAGAATACCAACCTTTAAAGGTAAATAAAAATGCAATCAATTTTTGAAGTAGAGTACAAAGAACTTAGAGAAATGGTTTCGAAATTCTCCGACTCTGAAGTTGCTCCTTTGGCTCAAGCCATCGATCATGACGGTAAAATCCCTGAAGCACTTATTGGAAAACTTTTTGAAAATGGTTTTATGGGCTCATATATACCAGAAGAATTTGGCGGAGCAGGAATGGATTATTCTTCTTATGCCATAATTGTCGAGGAAATTTCACGTGGATGTGCTTCAACTGGAGTGCTTGTTTCAGCTCATACATCGCTTTGTATGTGGCCAATTTTAAATTTTGGAACTGATTTTCAAAAGAAAAAATACCTGCCAGGCTTAGCCAGTGGTGGGGTGATTGGTTGTTTTTGTCTGTCTGAACCAAATGCGGGATCGGATCCGGGAACGCTTTCAACTTTTGCAGAAGATAAAGGTGATCATTACGAAATTTCTGGAGTAAAAAATTGGATCACCAATGGCCGCGATGCCGGAGTGGCCATTGTGATGGCTAAGACCACAAAAACAAATGACCATAAAGGGATTACCGCTTTTATAGTTGAAACGAAATCCGAGGGATTTAAAGTTCAAAAACTTGAAGATAAGTTGGGAATCAAGGGATCAAGTACAGCTCAAATCTGGCTAGATAAAGTGAAGGTTCCCAAAGAAAATGTCATTGGTGTTGTGGGTAAAGGTTTTGGTGTGGCACTTTCAACTCTTGATGGTGGAAGAATTGGAATCGCTGCTCAAGCTTTAGGGATTGCTGAAGCTGCTTTTAGATACGCAAAGAGTTACTCAAAACAGAGAATACAATTTGGTAAACCAATTTCAGAACTTCAAGCTATTCAATTTATGCTTGCAGATATGTCCACCAAGATTGCAGCTTCAAGACTTTTGATTATGAATGCTAGTTATCTTAAAGATCATGGGATGCCTTATTCTAAAGAAGCTGCCCAAGCTAAGGTTTTTGCTTCTGAATCAGCAATGTGGATTTCAACTAAGGCGATACAAGTCTTAGGTGGAAATGGATATAGTAAAGAATATCCGGTAGAGCGCCATTTTCGAGATGCTAAAATCACTGAAATTTATGAAGGAACTTCTGAAATTCAGAGAATTGTTATTGCGGCCAATGAGCTCAAAGAGATTTAATAGAGTAAAGTGTCTTGACTTGATTTAACGCGAAGGTGTTTAATTGATAAAAAAATTTTTGGAGAATCTTGGTATGAAAAAGCCTGCAAAACCGGCCAATAAAAAAGCATTGCCTGCTAAGAAAGCAGCTCCTGCTAAGAAAACAGCGCCTGCTAAAAAAGGAGCAGCTAAGCCAGCAGCAAAAAAAGTAGCTGCAAAACCTGTTGCAAAAAAAACGGCGCCTGCAAAAAAAACAGCACCTGTTAAAAAAGGAGCAACTAAACCAGCAGCGAAAGTTGCACCAAAGTCTAAAGTAGCTCCAAAAAATATACAAAAGAAAATCCAAGAGAAAATTGCAGCTTCACAAAAGGCAACAATAAATAAAATAGCTAAGAAAGAGTTAGCAGCAAAAAAAGGCATAGTTAAAAAACCAGTTGCAACCCCCGTTAAAAAAAATACACCAGCAAAAGTTGATTCTAAGTTGCCTAAAAAAATTGAAGCGGCGAAAGTGGCCAATAAGAAAGATTTACTTAAGGTTGCGGCTAAGGTCTTAAAAAAAGAAGCTCCTGAAAAACCAGCTAAAAAACTTACTAAAAAAGAAGAAAAAGAACTTCTTAAAGCTAAAAAAAAGAGTGCCAGTTTTGAGGAAGAGCTGGAAGAAGAAAATAGCAAAAAATCACGAAGTGAAGAAGATGAAGACGAGGATGATCTCGACAAAGTAGCTCCTAAAAAAGTAAAAATGGTTTTTGATGAAGACATAGAAGAAGAAATCATTCCCGTAAGAAAAAAGAGCAAGTCTGGTCTCGATGACGATATAAAAGAAAACTTGGCAGAAGAGATATTAGCTTTAGCTGAAGACTTTTCAATTGAAGACGTTTTCAATTCAATTAGAAATATGGATCTCTTTAAGATTGAATCTGACGAATGTGTTGTGAGAGGTTGTGACAATCCATCTACCACAAATGGGTACTGTCGCTACCATTATATAAAACTTTGGAAAGACGTTAAGAAAAAAGAACTTATTTTATCTGAAGGTCGTTTAGCTAAAATTATTGAAGAGCTTGTTCGTAAATACCCAATGAAATATATAGAAACAATCATTCACGATCTTGCTGACGATAAGGCATTTAATCATGTTCTTAAAGATCTTGATATCGAAACAGATGAAGCAGAAATTGATGCATTTGATGATGATGAATTATTAGATGATGATCAGGATATTGCATTTGAAACTAAGGTTGTAAAACCTTCTTTTGATGATTAACCTCTAAAATAAAAAACTATTTTGTGAACTAAAAAAAGGGGCACTATGTGGTGCCCCTTTTTTTAGTTTGCGAATATAAAACGGTGATTATTCTCCAAGTAAAAGATCGGCTTGCATAGAGAGACCGATATTTTCACGGGTAATTTTGTAGAAAAGTTTTTGATTGGAAAAATCAGTTTCCTCCCAATCGAGAACGTAATCTTCCCATATTACTTCTTCGCTGTTTTCAGTGTTTTTATCGAAGGTCGCAAAGTAAGTATCAAAAAAGACACCAGCACTATCAAACATGGTGTCCATGATTTTATCGGTTTCAGTTTCTTTCACTAAATCAGCAGAAACAAATAGCGTCACAGGTGCAATAAATTTATCTAGGCCAGTGTACGAAACAATTAAGACAACTTCATTGGGATAAGAAAAACCGTAAACTTCAAAAGTCTTATCGTCTTTTAAGCATTTATCACCGTAAATATTTAATAAAATTTGCTTTAAACTCTCTGCCCAATCTTTAGGGAAAAGAACGGCCGAAATATCGTGCTCAAGTCTTGAAAACATAAAAACTCCAATCAATAGGTACACTACATATAGCTCTTAAAAGACTCGTTTGCAACGAGTGATGATTGTGTTTTAATGGAGCCAATTTTTTACTAATTTAGAGGAGATTTTATGAGTGTTTATATTCTTTCTGGCGCCCGTACACCTAATGGAAGTTTTATGGGATCTCTTGCAAATGTGCCTGCACCAAAATTAGGGGCAGTTGCAATTGAGGCAGCGCTAAAAAAAGCAGAAATAAGTGCAGATAAAGTAGATGAAGTTTTTATGGGAAATGTAGTGACGGCCGGAGTTGGGCAAGCGCCTGCTCGTCAAGCAGCAATCTTTGCAGGACTACCTGAATCAGTTCCTTGTACAACTCTGAATAAAGTTTGTGGCTCTGGATTAAAAACAATTATTACTGGAGCTCAAACTATTTTGGCCGGTGACAATAAGTTGGTTGTGGCCGGTGGAATGGAAAACATGTCGATGGCGCCGCATCTTGTGATGAATTCTAGAAATGGAATCAAGTTTGGAAATGGAGAAATGAAAGATTCCATGCTTTGGGATGGACTATGGGATGTGTACACGAATCGAGCAATGGGAAATTGTGCAGAAGAAGCAGCTGCAAAGTATTCCAATCGCGAGGAACAAGATGCCTACTCAATTGAGTCTTTCAAGCGAGCTCAGGCAGCAATTAAGGAAGGAATTTTTAATTCGGAAATTGCCGCTGTCACGATTAAGGGAGCGAAAGGGGATACAGTAGTCTCAACAGATGAAGGTCCGGGAAAAGCTAATTTTGAAAAAATGCCAAGCTTAAAGCCTGCATTTGATAAAACTGGAACGATTACAGCTGCAAACGCATCGACTATTAATGATGGCGCAGCAGCAGTTATTTTAGGTGGAGAAGACTATAAGTCTCAAGCTAAGTTTAAAATTGTCTCTTATGCCAGCCATGCTCATAACCCAACGTGGTTTACTACTGCGCCCATTGAAGCAATAAATAAAGCACTTACAAAAGCTAACTTAAAACTTGATCAAATTGATTTGTTTGAAATCAATGAAGCTTTTGCAGTAGTTGCACTTGCTGCGATGAAAGAGTTAAAATTAGATCACGGAAAAGTTAATATCTACGGCGGTGGAGTCAGCTTAGGACACCCAATTGGCTGCAGTGGAACTAGAATCGTCGTCACATTAATGACAGCGATGGAAAATAAAAAAGCAAAATATGGTATGGCCGCAATTTGCATTGGCGGTGGAGAGGCTCTCTCGCTTATACTAGAACGACTATAATTTTTAGTTTAATTTAGAAGGAATCTAAATGGTAACACCAACAGCAACTGCAGGGACCCAGAAAAAATCCGGGATAAAAGTTTTAGCCCCAGGTGAAGTGCTATTTAATGAGGGTGACAACGCTGTATCGATGTACATCATTCAAAAAGGTCAACTTCGTTTATTTCGCCCTAAGGGTAAAGGCTTTATTGAGTTAGCCGTTTTACGATCAGGTGAAGTTATAGGCGAAATGTCTTATTTTGACCCTGAATCTAAAAAAAGAAGTGCATCTGCTGCTGCCATTACTTATACTGAAATTATCGAAATATCATTTACTGCTCTAGAGAAAACCATGACAGCTTTAAACCCATGGTTTAAAACTCTCATTAATACACTGGCCGATCGCCTTCGTAAGAGCAATGAACGAGTGAAGGCGCTAGAAAATAATTCGATTGGATTTTCAGGGGAATTCAAATTTTTTCAATCTGCTGATATCGTAAAAATTCTTTCACTCTTGTATCTTACCTTTAGGAGTATGGGAGAAAATAAAGACGGAAAATTTAATTTACATATGAGTAAGCTTAAAATGTACGCCGTTGATATTTTTAATGTCAACGAAGCCAAACTAGAAGAATTTCTTCAACTGCTTATCGGTGAAAAAATTATTGAAGCTGGCCTAGATGAAGATGGAGCACCAAAAAATTTATTAATTAAAGAGCCAGAGACATTTAAAATTTTTCAGGTTTTCTTTAATGCCCAAAGATCTATGAAGGATGATAAAAAATTAATTATCTCTCAAAAATGCGAGAAATTTTTAACCAAAATTTTAGAATCCTTAGCAGAGCAAAATCCCACAAATGGTAAAATTGATTTTGAATTATCGGCAGTAACTAAGCATTTTAAGGATTATAACATTTCTATAACTTTGGATGATTTTCAAGGGGCTAAAAATGCTAAGTTTTGTGGAGAGTACCGCATGGAAGATGATGGAAGAATTTTTACTATAATCAATTTAGATTATTTAAGAAAAATGTTTCCAGTCATTCGTTTTATGAATGCCCTCAATCGCTTAAATGATGCCAAGACACATCCAGGTCAAACCTAAATTATTGGGTCTTAGTAGAATAAGCAACATCAACGGAGACTGCGGCCCCTGCAGTGTTTTTGAATTTGTAACTCCCATTTAAGCGAATAAAATATCCTGAGCTAGCGCCAGCAACTGGAAGATCCACAATTTTTAAATTGCTATCTAGAGCAGTGGTAAATTGTAAACCTATGTACTCCCAGCCATTGGTTGCATTTTGCGGGACTAGCACACCGTTTATGCGAACTTCAAGACTAGGTAAGTAAGGTTCTCCATTTTTCAAATAAATATATCCGAATTGTGACTTAACTGAATCGTACGTAACAGTTAAACAATGGGGATATACGATCAGATCGTTATCGTTGGTACCAAAGAGTTGAATCATTTTTCCTGTAAAAAATTCACCTTGAGTTGGATAGCTTCTAGTGTATTGATTAGCAAGTGCTCCAGCATAAGCAAAGCCATCTGATGGACTTGTTTGTCCAGTTCTATTGGTTAAGACTTTACCATCATCTCTGACGACTCTAAGAGTGTCTGGATCAAGTGAAGTTGTGGAATCAGTTACAGGCCAATATTCATATACATGTTTAATAAGTGTTTGTTTGATTGCAGAATTAACTCCATCAAAGATGTGTGCAAAGTCGATAGCACAAATATCATAATTATCTGGATACTGAATTCCACCTGAGGTGAATGGATTTAAATTGTCATTGGAGGTGGGCCATCCATTGGTATAGGGAGCTTCATAGATTGCTTTAGCCACTTTTCTGTAGCGAGTGTTGATTTTATTTAATCCACTCGAGCAGCTCGTTAGGGCAGAAATATTTATATACCTCATCATGGTAGAGTTTAATGGTGAGGTGCCAGAGCAATTAATTCCACTCGCATTTCCTCTTAAGCAAAGTAATTTTTCAATTTTTGGTTGAAGTCTGCTAGTCCAATCAGCTGTCGCACATGAGTTGTATCCAGTAGCAATTTCACAACTAGAATCATCACCATTAGACATGACGACGATTATTGTATAGGCATCATTTCTAAAGATACCATTTGATCTATTTGCTTCTATTATTGAAGTCGCACGATCCACTCCTGGTTCATAGGATCCAGCTGCTTGAGTAAAGCTTAAAGCTTGGGCCGCTTGATCTTTAGTGCGTAAAATATTAGCGGCACTTCCACTTACGCTGGTTGAATCTTTAGTAACTAATGATGCTTCAAAAAGAGAGTTTGTTGTATTTGTCGAAATAAGTGGCGCTGAAAGAATGTGATAATCAAATTTTTCAGAAACGCTGCTAATGAGTTGGTTAAAAGAATTTTTAGTAGCTGAATTAATAAATAATGAGCTAGAGCTATTATCCCATAGAAGAAGTACATCAACTTTAGGGCTCACAAGTGTACTTTGAGAGCAAAGTTGAGTCGAGGTTGTTACCAAAGGATTAATTGTTGTGATTTGGGGCGTTTTATTAGCAGCGAATTCTTCTTTCACGCAAGAAGTAAAAAGAAGTGAGCTCGCAATAAAAAAAAGTGAATTCCTCATACTCATAATCGCTACCTTAAGTTTTTTATGATCATTGCATTTATCCTGAGACTTATCGGGCGTTGCTATTATTTCTTGAGTAATAGACTCCATGAGGGGAAAATACCAAATTCTTTAAGTTGGGTATTGTTGATGAGGAGGCAAAAACTATCGCTACTAGGTTTAAGTCATTTCAGAAAGTTAAAATAGAATTAGATAAAAAATTAATGGTTTAGACTGATTGTATTTTTGGGGAGAAATATATGGATAATTGGTATTATGTCCAAGGTTCTGAGCGAGTAGGTCCGATAGGGTATGAAGACTTAAGAAATTTATATTTAGGTGGCACACTTACGCCAGATTCTTATGTTTGGAAAAAAGGCTTTCAAAACTGGGAACATATTAGGGACATTGATGAATTAGACTTTAATGTTAAAGCTTTACCTAAGATGGAAGCAGCAAGGAGTAAGAGTTCTCCAGAAATAAATTTTCAGTTTGAATGGAATAATATCGGGGAAAATGAAGAATTATTTTATATAAAAATTGGAAATGATCGCAAGAGAAAAGTTGCAACAAACTGTTATGGACCTTACTCAATTATAGAGCTTAAAGAAGCGATTGTTGAAAAGAGAATTAGCAACCACACATTGCTATTTGCAGCAGGATTACCGGGGTGGATTGAAGTGGGGCATACACCATTGAATCCAATTAATTTCAAAATTAATTTTGAAAATTTTTTAAAAGAATCTCCTCTTGTGATTGCAATTAACCATGAGCCTCAACCAATTGTAGCCCTTGTTGAGAAAGCTGGTGAAATTGATTGTGTGCTTCTTGGAGCAGGTCCATTTAATATTGAGCAAGAACTACTTGGGTCACTCTATGTAGGATCTAATTTAAAGGCTAAAAATGTAAAGTTTAAAATTTTAGAATTTCATCCTATGGAACAAAAAGCTTTTTGCAAAATCATAGAAGTAGATGGAAATGCTAAAAAAATATTACAAAATTATGCAGAATGAGAATAGAGTAAATTTCGCGAAGTCTTGGAAATCCCTAGGCCAGGGAATTTCTGTTGGACAGTTTTCCTCTTGTGGCCAAATGCTTGGGAAGAGTCAGGGGAGAATCTATGTTAAAAAATATGAGCCACTTGTTGAAGTCGCAAAAAATAAAATAACCGTTTTTCTTATTCACGATATTTGTCAACATTCTGGAAGATTTAATAAAATTGTAAATTGGATGAGAGAGAAAAATCCGAGGATGGCATTTATTGCTATGGATTTTTTAGGTCATGGATTAAGTTCAGGGACAAGAGGGCATTTTGACGAGTTAAAATTATTAGTTAATGACTTTCATTTTATGATAAATCAATTCGAAAAAAAAAATGAAGATGATGAAAAGTGGATCATTTTAGGTCACGGTGTAGGTGGATTAGTGGCCCTTGATTTTTTAAGCCGCTTTGAAGAAGGTAGTGATAAAAAAATTGATGGACTCATTCTCTCAAATTTTATTTTGAAATTATCCTCTCGGCTTCTAGGGTTAGAGGGAAGCAGTTTGTTGAAAAGCTTAGGAATTAAAAATAAGCTAGCTCATGTTAGACCCTATAAAATTTTTAATGGCAAAGATCTCCTAACTATTCCAGAAGAGGCTTTAAATTATGAACAGGATCCATTGGTTGTTCATCGCCCAACTTTTTCTACAATTAAGGAAATTCAAAATAAGATAAAGAGTATTTATCAGTATTCCTATTTTTTAGATAAGCCAATTATGCTGCTAAACTCTGTGGATAACCCAGTATGCACTAACGAAAGTATGAATTATTTTTCTAAAGGCATTAAAAAAATACTTTTAACTGAAAAGAACTATTCCCATATGAAGCATGACTTGTAT
>CANFNL010000073.1 GCA_947448205.1 Bacteriovoracaceae bacterium | reverse complement strand
TGAGAGTCATTAAAAACGAAAAAAAAGTTTTTCTAGAAAATGCTCGTGAAGTACTGTTTCAAAAATTTAAATTTTTTGTTCCTCAGTGGTGGGGTGAAGTTCCAACAAACACTCCCAATGAATTATGCTTCAAAAGACTCGATACCAGATATGAATGGGTCGCACGCTTTATCTGGTTTGCTGAAGGTGAAAAATTAGAACTTATTGAACTCTTCAAAAAACAAATTGAAGATCGAAAAATCCTCTTCGATGAAGACACCAGTATCATTTACAATCCAAGTGATTTTAAAACAGGTCCCTTAATTACCAGCGGAAAGTATGAAATGGTAAGGCTTGAAGGAACAGCGACTCAAGACCGCCAAGAGCGACTCTACTACGATGCTTTTTTAATTCGCGAAATTGTCACTGGTGCGTATTTGTATGCCGAAAGCAGAAGCTCCGTTCTAAATGGACTTATAGAAGGTCCCTACTTTGAAGAAGTGATGATCCGCATGCAACTTAACGAGTTGATCAACTAAATCAAAGCGCTGATTAATTTTTTTTAGGTGAGAAAAGCCTAATCTTGCTGACCAAGAAAGCGATGATATCTTCATCAGCTCCAAAAACATCATCAATAAGATCACAATTGAGAAGGAAATCTTTCATTCTGATGGCAATCTGGTGAAGGGATTCAACTAAGTAAAGACCTCCTATATTTTCGCCATTAAATGATTTAATTATCTCTTTTCTTGCATGGTTAAACATTTCTGATTCAGTTACATCTTCAGGAAGATTATTGACACCCATTTTTTCTTCAACTTCTTCGATTGCTTGCTCGCGAACATCTTCATCTGTCGCAAAGCTAACTCCGTATTCAGTAGCCATAGCTTCAATCAAGCCTTCTCTATTAGTCGGATGAAACTCAATCAACTTTTTCTCTTTGAGATTGTTGATCGTATAGCTAGCTAGAGCGCGCAATGTATCAAAATCTGTTTTCATTGAAACCTCAATTAGTGTATATTCTCTTTAAGTGTAACGAGTTAAATTCCATCATACAAGAAAACTTTTTAAATTTTCTTGACTTTCCTGCCCCTACAAATGAATTTTAGGACCATAATGGAAACAAAAAATAGTTCTTCAGATACAATTAATTTCGTGGACGCCAAATCCGCCCTCTCGTGGGACGAATATTTCATGCTCCAGGCAATGATCGCGGCCTTTAAATCAAAAGACCCTGCCACCAAGGTCGGTTCGGTTTTTGTTGATAAAAATAATCACCAAATCACTATGGGGTATAATGGGTTTGTGGCCGGAATCGACGAAACAAAAGTCCCATGGGGCAAAGACAAGTCAGCTCCCCTAGAATTTCAAAAATACGGTTACGTTGTCCACAGTGAGGCCAATGCCATTTTGCACTCTAGCAGATCACTCGAAGGTTCCAAGGCCTACGTCACCCTTTTTCCCTGTAATGAATGTGCAAAACTCATCGCCTCTTCAAAGGTCAAAGAAGTCGTTTTTCTTTCCGATAAGCATCAAGAAACCGAAAGCAATAGAATCGCCAAAAAAATATTCGATCTCTCATCTGTAACTTACCGCTCCCTAACATTTCGTCCAGAGATTCTGCAAAATCTCAATGAACATTTGCAAAACTTGTTAACTGATATTTAGATAAAAGTTTTACTTCCCTAAATCTCGCTGTGAGCCGTATAATGTGGTGAATCCCAACATTTACCGCCTTCCCTTTTTTATAGGAGAAACTCAAATGAAGCCATTTATTGTCGTTCCAGACGGCTTTGATAAAGCCCTTTTCGAAGAATTAAAAAAATCTACAGAGCTTGAAGTTCATCCCACTTCTAAAGTTTCTCAAGAAGAATTAAAGGCCCTCCTTCCACGAATTGATGGTCTTATCATTAGATCGGCAACAACAGTAAACGCCGAACTTTTGGAGGTGGCCTTAAAATTAAAAATTGTTATTCGTGCTGGAGAAGGAACAGACAATATTGATAAAACTTTGTGCGCTGCTCGAGGTGTAAAGGTTGCCAATACTCCGGGAGCAAATAATAATTCAGCAGCCGAACAGGCCATCGCTTTAATGATGTCATGTCTTCGCAATACTCCACTTGCCGATAAAACTATGCACGAAGGCAAATGGGAAAAAAATGCGCTAACAGGTCTTGAGCTTTGGAAGAAAAAAGTGGGGGTAGTTGGCTTTGGTCGCATAGGACAAATCGTTACAAAAAGAATTTCTGGTTTTGAACCTGAAGTATTATTTTTTGATCCCATGGTTGAAAAATCAGAATTTTCTTTTGCCAAAAAAGCGACTGATTTAGCTGAAATATTTTCAACATGCGACATCATCACCATTCACACTCCACTTATGCCAGCAACAAAAGGCATGATCACAAAAGAGCTTTTATCAATGATGAAAAAAGACGCTATTTTAATCAATGCTGCTCGCGGCGGTATCGTAGATGAAGAAGCTTTATACGATATATTAAGAGAGAAAAAAATTCGTTGTGCTGGCTTCGATGTGTTTGCCACTGAACCACTACCAGCTAATTCAAAACTCTTAGAACTCTCTAACCTAATCATGTCTCCACATGTTGGGGCTTCTACAGAAGAAGCTCAATTCAGAGTTGGTGAAATGGCCGTTCACCAAATTAGAGAATTCTTTGTTAACTCAAACCTGCTTAACGAAGTTAAGGGAAAATAAATGAAAACTCTGGCGATAATTGGGGCTCAATGGGGCGATGAAGGGAAAGGAAAAATTACCGATCTTCTAAGTGAGAAATGTGATGTCGTTGTTCGCTACCAAGGTGGAAACAATGCCGGTCACACTATCATTGTAGATGGAAAAAAAATTGTTCTTCACTTAATTCCATCGGGAATTCTTCACCTCCACTCTGTTTCAGTTATCGGCCACGGAGTTGTCTTTGAGCCCGAAGCCTTTCAAAATGAATTAAAAACTCTGGCCGCTGCTGGTATAAAAGTCAGCGGATCAAATTTAAAAATTTCTGAAAATATTACAATTATCACAAGCTACAATAAAATTCTCGATGCTGCCCGCGAATCTCAAGGCTCGGTAAAGATAGGAACAACCGGAAAAGGAATTGGACCTGCCTACGAAGATAAAATTGGAAGACGGGCAATAAAATTGAAAGATCTCTTTGATCTAGAAGCCCTCAAAGTTAAACTTGCGCGAAATTTAGGAGAAAAAGAAATTCTTTTCAAACACCGCTATAATGTCGATTTCCCAACAGTAGAAAATGAAGCTCAAAGACTTTTTGCTCTAGGAGCACTTGTAAAGCCATTCGTTTGCGATACATTTTCAGTATTAGACCAAGCCGTACAAAGCGGAAAAAAAATACTTTTCGAAGGGGCTCAAGGAATTTTACTAGACATCGACTACGGAACTTACCCATACGTGACTTCATCGTCGACTTCGCTTGGAGGAGTTTATACAGGAGCTGGAATTCCCGAATCCCATGTTGAAGAAGTTTTAGGCATCACTAAAGCCTACACAACAAGAGTGGGTGAAGGGCCTTTTCCCACTGAATTATTCGACTCTTTGGGTGAAGAAATTCAAACCAAAGGAAAAGAATTTGGTGCCACGACTGGAAGAAAGAGACGCTGTGGTTGGCTCGATCTGCCACTTCTGAAATATTCAGTGAAGGCTTCTAACTTAACTTCGATTGCACTTACCAAGCTGGATATTTTAAGTGGAATCAAAGAATTAAAAGTATGCGTAGCTTATGAATATGAAGGAAAGCGAATTGAATGTGCTTACCCTGGAATAGATTTAATGAAAGCAAAACCTATTTATAAATCAATAAAGCCTTTTGTTGATAATTTTTCAGGACCTCTTTCTCAAGAGCTGGAAAATTATATTAAAGAAATTGAAAACTTTCTAGGAATACCTGTGGGAATCATTGCCTTTGGTCCAGAACGAAAAGAAATTATCTTTAGAAAAGAGTATTTTAGTGATGTGGAAATTCCTGAACTTGATTTAAGTTCGTGGGGAAAACAAGCAGGCACACTCGAGGGGATTTACCCTCAGGTGGACTTGGGAAAAATCAACAAGCTCAATCAGTCGAAGAAATGACAAGCACAAAAAATCACTCTCGCAACAAAAAGCAAAAAAGAGAACCCAAGAAAAAGTTCCCTAATGCTGATAAGGTTTTTGCCTTAGTACTTCTCATTTTTGGAGCTACATATAGCTTTGCTCACTTTTTTTCTCCCACGAGAGCTAAAACCAAAACGGCTCCACGTCTCGTTAAGGCCAATGATATTTTAAAATATAAAACTTCCATCTCTCAGGATATTTTAAATCCATCCAGCACCTCAAGTGCCTGCACTCTCTTTTTAAAATCGATTGCCGAGCTATCAATAAATGATTTTGCCAGTGATTTTGTAGACCACCAATTTGATAAAAATATTCAAGCATGCTCCGGGGCTAACCCTACAGCTTTGCAAGTAGTCATTGATAATGCACTTTTAAAATGCCAATCTTCAACTCGCACTAAAATAGGTCCTGAATGTTATAATCAACTAATTCTAGTAAAAACTAAAAGTGTTGCCACGATCATTAAACCAGAAGTGAATCCTAAAGTTCTCGATGCGATTATTCTACTGCAACTTATTGCCGAACAATTTCAGTCGGGGGAATTTTTAGAAAATCCCGAAAAAAGTTTAGCCATCATTGATGCCTTGCTGGATAAAGAGCCAAATTATTTTAATGGCTATAAAGTTAAGCTACTTGTTTTATCCATGAGTTCACTAGCTAATCAAGAGAGGTACAAAAATATTTTTGAGGATACACTTGAAGAGGCAAATCGCTTAAAAAATAATGATCCTGAAGTTCGCGAAATTGATCTTGCTCAAAAATGTGAAGTTTTTAAGGAATTCGAAGATGCTTTTGCACATAAGCAAAACATAACAAACTTTCTTCAATACGTGGATCATCAGGCTGCTCTTCATCCAAAAGAGTGGATTTATGATTACTACAAAGCCAATGCTCTCTACGATGGCGGCAAAGGTGATTACAAAAAAACCCTGATGACTCTCGAGCGAGCACTCCAGAGAGCACCAACCGATATGCGCTTAAAGCAAACAATTGAAAATTTAAAAAGTAATGATGAAAATAGAAGAAAGCATCCTTTTAGCATTGCTATTGGCTTTAGTTTAAACGACATTTAGGCATTAAATCACTATGGCTGACAAAGTTTATATATTGGCTTACCTCATTTTAGTAGTTGCTAAACATTGAAAAGAAAAAAAGACAATATTTACGATTTAGAATTAATTGGTCAATACTCAGCAAGTATCTCAATCATTGAAATCGGCTTGGGAAGTTTACTTCATGCAGCCTCAATTCCCTTGAGTGGACAAATTCTCTCAATCAACCAGACGGCCTTAATGGCCAGAGCAAGCTTTCTAACAAAATCCCAAACAATACCTTTGAAAATTTCATTAATAAGCTCAATTCTCAAAAGCCTCGCCCCTGCTGGAAAAAAACTTACTCCCATGTTAGCTATATTAGTTCAAGGTCTTCTATTTTCAGCAGGCCTTACTTTTTTTGGAGTTAATTATCTTGGTTTATTCTTAGCAGTGGCCTTTACTTCACTTTGGGCATTTATACAGCCTTTAATTTTAATTTATTTTCTTTTTGGAAAAACAATTATTGATGTTTTAAATTATTTCAAAAAAGATTTTACCTTCCTCACCAACATCCCCCCTGATTTGATCATCAAACTATTATTATTAACTTATATACTTAAGTTTTTTATCGGTTATATATTTTCATTATACTTTATACAAATGAGTGAAACTAAGTTTGTGACTCTTCAATCCAGAATGAGGATGAAAGAGCCTAAAAGAAAAAGCAAAAGAAGAAAAATTAAAAATCATCTAATTAATGCTCTATTAGATTTACTACAACCCATATTTATTATTTGCTTCTTATTTACAGCGCTTTTTGTTTTTCACTCTGAAGGCAGCCTTGTAAAAGTCATTTGGATTCTCCTTAGACCAATTGCTTTGGGATTAGTACTTTTTTATATTCTAAGAATTTACCCAATGGCGAAATTAGTCATTTTTTTAGAAAAAAAGGGGATGGTAAATATTTCAAAATCACTAAAATTGGCCATCGACATAATAAATAATGAAAAAAATGATCGCGATAAAAACTAAACGCTTATTTAGCATCTCGCACTTTAAGCAGTTGTGCGACAATACTAAAAGCAATCTCTGTTGGATGGTTGCTGCCTATAGGCTCTCCGATCGGACAAAACAAGCGATCAATGGTTTTTTGACTAATACCTGAGGACAAAAGATCACTCTTAATTATTTTAGATTTACCCTCACTACCAATCACTCCGATGTAGGGAAAGTTAAATGAATTCATTGCCTCAATCAAGATAGGAATATCATACGAATGTCCCATGGTCATGGAGACAATAAATGAATCTGACTTTAGATTTTTTAATTCTTGCTTCATATCCATATTTAATATTCTTGTTAATTTATTATTGTCTGGCAGTTTATTCAACCAATCTTGGCGAGGGTCTACGCATGTAATTTGGCAATCGAGTTTTAAAAGCAGCCTCACAAGTTCTTGGGCCACATGTCCAGCTCCAAAAACAGCAATATTCCATGTTGGTGTCGATTTAATTTTTTCAAAAAATAAACTCACTACTCCACCGCAAGTCATTGCAACGTCTGTTTGTAAATTCCACTCGAGAAAATCGTGATCTATCGAACTTGCCAGCATATCTTGAGCGTGAGTAATTGTTTTAACTTCAACTCTACCACCACCGATAGTTCCAAAGACTGCTCCCTTTTGACTTATAATGATTTTAGCACCTACTTCTTGAGGAGCACTTCCTCGCACTTTGACTAAAGTCGCGATGACTACATCAACTCCATCGGATTTATGTTGATTCAAAAGACTTAAAAATTCATTATTCATATGAGCTAAGCTCCATCAGAATAACTTCATGAGTAGCCGGACTACTTAAGTGTGGAAGCTTTCCTTTGCTTCTATAGCTGAGAGCATTTTTAATGGCCGTCCAGACAGAAGCTCCTAGCAGTAAAGGCGGCTCGCCCACTGCTTTTGAGCGCAAAACATTTTGAACATTAGAATGATTTTCTAATAGCTCGATATTAAAAACTCTTGGAGTATCTTGAACATTAGGAATTTTATAAGTAGTAGGAGAATGTGAGAGAAGTTTTCCACTTTGATGATAAAATAAATTTTCGGTGCTCACCCATCCCATTCCTTGAACGAATGCACCAGAAACTTGTCCTATATCAATACCTGGATTAATCGAGCGTCCTAAATCCATAAGAATATCTGTGCGAAGAATTTTTAACTCCCCACTATACTCATCAATTTCCACTAAGCTCACGGCCGCACCATTCGTGTAATAATTAAATGCTTTTCCTGATAAAGATTTTTTATCAAAGCCTAGGCCGGGAGTTTTATAAAAAGCATAATCACCAAGCGAGATTCTATTAAAATAGGCGATTTTCAAAATATCAACAAATCCAATTTCTTTTTGCTTTTGGCTATCAATAAACTTTTCATCAAGAAGCTTGATATAATCAGTATCTATTGCGGCATCAAATTCTGGAAGCTCTTGCAAATCATTACTGACAATTCCTTGAAAATGATAATGGGCAACCATTTTCAAGCGGGCCACTATTTTTTCACAGGCCACTAAAGCAGCTGCTCCATTTATATCTGTGCCACTTGAGGCAGCTGTTGGTGAGGTGTTATGATTTTTTTCCGTAGAAGTCGCCATTACTTTTACTTTTTTGGGGTCGATACCAAAGGCCATGGCGGTTATTTGCTGAATTTTTGTATTTACTCCTTGGCCCATTTCTGTAGCCCCTGTTGAAACTTGAATTGTTCCATCGATGTGAACATTAACGAGTGCATTTCCCTGATTTAAATGACGAGCGGTAAAAGCAATTCCAAATTTACAGCCAGTCATGGATAAGCCTCGAAGCTTGCCTTTTTGTTCTTGATTAAAAGCTAAAACTTCCATGGATAATTTTTCATATTCTGAACTTTTATGAAGCTTATCAAAAATTTCAGGAAGTACGTTATTATCTACCATTTGCCCATAGGGAGTCATATTGCGCGAATCAATTCCATAGAGATTAAGTCTGCGAATCTTAAAACTATCAAACTTTAAAAAATTAGCGATATCTTCAATCACACTCTCCATGGTCATATTGCCTTGAGGACCACCAAAACCGCGAAAGGCAGTATTAGAGTGTTGATTGGTTCTCACTGCTCTACCTTCAATATGACAATTCTCTAAAAAATAACAACCATCAATATGAAACATCGCTCTGTCTAAAATAGAAGGAGTCAAATCAGTATAGGCTCCTCCATTGACATAAATTTGAGCTTTAAAAGCCAGGATTTTTCCTTGATTATCAAAACCAACTTCATAAAAATTTTTACATGGGTGTCGCTTGCCCGTCATGACCATATCGTCATCTTTAGAAAGAGCAAGCCTGGCCGGTCGTTTTAATTTATGGGCAACAAGCGCTGCCATGGCCGCAAAATGGGCCGCCTGACTTTCTTTACCTCCAAAACCTCCCCCCATTCTTTTGACAACACACACGACTTGCGAAAAATCTAAGTGAAGTGCATGAGCAACCACATGTTGAGTTTCAGTTGGATGTTGCGAAGAAGAATGGACTTCTAATTGACCATTTTCTAGTGGGTACACAATACTTGCTTGCGACTCCATATAAAAATGTTCTTGACCGCCACATTCAAAGGCACCTCGTAAGACATGAGGTGAATTTTTTAAAGCCAGATCCGCATCACCTTGCTTAAAGGCAATAGCCTTACAAATATATTTGTCTGCTTTTATTGCTTCATCAATATTTAAGATTGCTGGCTGCTCGACAAATTGAACTTCTATTAATTTTTTTGCTCGTTTTATGACTTCATTGTTTATTCCAGCAATGAGGCACATTGGCTCGTCTATATAACCAATAACATCATCAACTAAAATAGGTTGTTCTTGAACAATAGTCCCCCATTTGTTTTGAGGAAAATCTTTTGCCGTATAGATGGCTAAAATTCCCTCTAGCGCTAAAGCTTTAGTGACATCAATGTTTTTTATTACACCAGATGATACTGGTGCTCCTAAAACGCCAACTAAAATTTCATTTTTCAGCATCGGCCGATCATCGACAAAGAGACTCTCTCCTGTCACATGAGTGTAAGCGCTATCGTGTTCGATATTTTTTCCAACACTCATTAATAGCCTCCATTGCTTAGATCAACACTAACTTCATCAAAAAATTTCAAGAAGAAATTCTGGCAAAGCTTCATACGATACTCTTTACTGGCACGTAAATCCGACAAAGGCGAAATATGTTGAGGAAGCTGTTTGGCTATATTTTGAAAAGTTTCTCTTTTGAAGTCACTTCCAATTAATTGAGACTCAAGCTGAGAAAGTCTAATAACGGTCGCTGCCACACCGCCGAGGGCCAGCCTGACCATTTTAATTTTTAAATTTTCAACTTCTATTGTTCCTGCAAAAGTAACGGCAGAAATATCTAAGTCTTTTCGCATAGAAACTTTATAGAGACGCAATTTTTCCAAAGCGCTTAATCTTGGAATTTTTAAACAAGTTACTATTTCATCAGGTTTTATATCGAGAGTTTTATAGCCAAGATAAAAATCTTTCAGTAATACCTCACGCTCGTTGTGGATACTTTTTAAAACGACTTTTGTATCACTCACAAGGAAGTAAGGAATGGTGTCAGCAATTGGCGAAGCATTGACTACATTCCCAATCAGGGTTGCTTGATTTTTAATTTGTGGGGAAGCAAAAATATGAAGTATGGATTTTAATTCTAGAATAAATTTTTCAATATAATCTTCAAATTCCGAAAGTGTTACACATGCCCCAATTCTTATTTCTGAATTGTCATGGCTCATTATTTTTAATTCATCGATATGATACAAGGCCATAGCCTTGGGTGTTTCCAAGCGACCTTTATTGACAACAACTCCAATATCCGTAGAGCCTCCAACCAAGCGAATATCATTATTCAATGATTTTGCTTCAAGGGCCTGCTTCATTGTCACGGGAAGAAAAATTGTCTTTTGATTAAAATTCATAACAACAGGAGTGCTCTTAATCTTTTTCATCTCCAATAACCAATTTGGGTTATGATGACGATCTTTTAATAGTTCAAGTTTATCGAGATCTAGACTCATGGCTGCCTTGATAATCGGCTGATAACCAGTGCAGCGACAAAGATTTCCCGTGAGATAATTCTTCGCTTTTTTTTCTGTGATTGTTTTGTTTTCAGATTTTATTTTTTCAACCATGGCGGTCATGGCACAGACGAAGCCAGGAGTGCAATAGCCGCATTGGGCACCGTGATTTTCAATCATGGCTTGTTGGACAGGGTGAAGACTCTCGCCTTGGTTATCATCCTTTTTTAATCCCTCAACACTCACAACGTGAGCCCCATCAATTAAATAAAGCGGCATTATACAAGAATTGACGGCTTTAAAAGTTAGCTTGCCATCGGCGCCAATATCTCTGGCCAATAAAACTGTACAGGCACCGCAATCCCCTTCAGCGCAAACGACTTTTGTCCCAGTTAAGCAGCGTTCTTCGCGTAAAAAAGTGGCCAGGGGCATGAAAGCCCTTTCACCATCTATTTCTATGCGCTTTGAATTAATTGTTGTGATAATTTTTTGTCGATTTTCCATGAGAAAAATATAGAATTGAAAGGATCAGCCTGTAAAGTTTTCATGATGAACAAACCAAAATCGTTATTTATCCATGATTACTGAAGTAATTCCCCAAATAATTTACCCGATTCAATTCTTGTGAGACAAACATTACTTATTTGATTTGATAAATCGAGCTCAGTTTGCACTTGTACCCGAAGATAGTTAGAGGTGTAACCTTCAAAAAAACCTAATTTATTTCTACGCTCAAATAGCACTTTAGTTATTTTGCCTATTTGGTCTTCAGTGAAAAGATTTAACTTCGCATCCCCAAACATGATTAGAGATTTTACGCGCGATTTTTTCTCAGCACTATGAATATGGTTTTCCATTTTTGCTGCAGTCGTATTTTTTCTCTTTGAGTATGGAAAAACATGAAAATGCGTTATAGGAAGCTCTTTAGCCAAATTAAAAGTATTTTCAAATTGCTCTTTTGTTTCTCCCGGAAAACCCACGATCATATCTGCACCAATGCCAGCATTCGGAAATGCCACCATCAATTTGGCTATGACTTTTTTATAATCGGCAACAGTGTATCTTCTTCTCATGGCCGAAAGAATTTCATCGTCACCACTTTGCAGTGGAATATGAAAATGATCCATCACTTTTGGCGATGATTTTAAAACGGCGATTAATTCATCAGTAAAAGTATTAGGTTCTACACTCGATAAGCGAAATCGCTCCAACCC
Source organism: Bacteriovoracaceae bacterium (assembly GCA_947448205.1). Taxonomy (GTDB): domain Bacteria; phylum Bdellovibrionota; class Bacteriovoracia; order Bacteriovoracales; family Bacteriovoracaceae; genus Bacteriovorax. The sequence goes on along the minus strand of CANFNL010000073.1, from coordinate 1,573 downwards.
ATCTATGGCCAAAAGACTTGCGACTAAATCATGAAGTTTTTCGCCTGAGCTCTGTTCATATTCACCGATATTGACTCCAGTGAGGACAATTTCCTTAAATCCGCTAGAAACCAATTTCTGGGCTTCTGAGACGGCGTCTTTGATAGAGATGGCGCGGGACCTTCCACGAGCAAATGGAATAATACAAAACGAGCACACATAGTTGCAGCCATCTTGAATTTTCAAAAAAGCTCTCGTGTGAGTATCTGCCTCAGTGGTAGCCGCTCCAAAAAACTCCCACGACTTATCGACGTGAACTTGATTTTCACTTTCTTCGTCGAGATACTCAAAAACTTTATATTTTTCAGAGTTACCAAGAACCAGATCCACTCCTTGCATGCCTGCAATTTTCTCTGGCTCCATTTGAGCATAACAGCCGGCCACTACAATTTTTCCCTCAGGTGATGAGTTGTGAGCTTTTCTAATAAGGTTTCTACAAGAAGAGTCTGCTGAGTCAGTCACTGTACATGTATTAATGAAAATAACATCGGCCGGCTCGCCAAACTCTACAATATCATACCCTCTATCTTTAAAGCCTTGAGCAATTGAGCCAGTCTCTGATAGGTTCAAACGGCAGCCCAAAGTATTGAGAGCAACTCGTTTATTGTTTAAGTTTTTTGACTCGAAATTTTCCATGTGGCGAACATAGAACGACAAAAGAGGGTTTTCAAGCTATTAAAAAGACACTTGAAAAGATTTCACAATTATTTCAACTTTTCGTTTGACAAAAAAGCTCGAGAACCTTATTTTAAATCTCACTTTCGAAACAAGTTTGGTCTCTTAGCTCAGTTGGTTAGAGCATCTCCCTTTTAAGGAGAGGGTCCTGCGTTCGAGTCGCAGAGAGATCACCATTTCGAATGCCGAGAATTAGAAGATTACGCATACAAGTATGCACCCATCGTCTAGCCCGGCCTAGGACACTGCCTTTTCACGGCGGCGACTGGGGTTCGAATCCCCATGGGTGTACCAATTTTTAAAAGAGGCCATTTGAGACAAAATTTCAAATGGCCTTTTTATTTTAAATTCAATATTTACACCATTTAAAACCGGGTTCGAAAGTAACTCATTTAACAATTCTTTGCGTTCTTCCACTTCCATTGATTTCCACAATGATTTCGCATTCTTGGCGAGTTCTAAAATGGATTTAGCAGTTTCCATTCCTGTCTCATAAATGTCGGTGTTCGCCTGCCCCAGTAGCGCAGTAAAATGTGCGCGATCTTCTCTGGTTCGAAAGAGCTGCCTTTGATATCCTTCCTCATCAAGCAATCCCTTCTTGTAATCGTCATAAACCATATCCTCACGCCCTTCCAATCTTTTTAAAGCATCACTGTACTCACTGATCTGTTTACTCATGGCCCGCTTACCTCGGACTCTGGCCTCATTTAATCGGAAATCCGTCAGTAAGCTCCTCAAAATCATCTTCGTGACGATTCAGTCACAAAAATCAAAACCAATGTTTTTCACATCGGCCTATATTGGGTCGTAATTTTAAAAATCCTCTCTTGTGACCACCTAAATTTCTCTCTAACAGGTC
>CANFNL010000072.1 GCA_947448205.1 Bacteriovoracaceae bacterium | reverse complement strand
CCTCACTCACGCGGCGTTGCTGCGTCAGGGTTTCCCCCATTGCGCAATATTCCCCACTGCTGCCTCCCGTAGGAGTCTGGACCGTGTCTCAGTTCCAGTGTGTCCGATCATCCTCTCAGACCGGATATACATCGTTGCCTTGGTAGGCCATTACCCCACCAACTAGCTAATGTACCGCAGGCCCATCTTTTAGTGGATGCATATACAGAGGCATCCTTTCAAGAGCTACTATTATATTTGCTCTTCGTATGCGGCATTAGCCAAAATTTCTTCTGGTTATTCCCCTCTAAAAGGCAGGTCACCTACGTGTTACTCACCCGTGCGCCACTTTACTCATCCCGAAGGACTTTCGCGTTCGACTTGCATGTGTTAGGCACGCCGCCAGCGTTCGTTCTGAGCCAGGATCAAACTCTCCAAGCTTCAATATAAAATTTATAAAAATTTAATTTTTAACAAACTACTATACGGATTGATCTATTCATTTGATTGAAGACAATTTCTTGTTTCAACTCCGACTTTTATCACTTTCAACTTTTTTACAACTTGAGCTTTTAACAGCGTGACTGAATAGTTACGTCAGATATTTTTTGTTTGGGACCTTTCTCATCTTGAATCGAGACATTGCTGTCTCAAATCTTTTAACTCTATTTAATTTTTAAAGAACAAACCATTTGAACGACTTTAGACAATCTCTTTTAAAGATCGCACTGTAAGCTAATGTCACAAGTGGGTGAGAGGCGATAATATAGATCAAGTTAGTACTCGTCAACATATTTTTTTATAAATTATAAAAAATTATTTTAAATTAAAACCTGCCTTAGTTGTTGCATCAACCAGAGAAATTTCTGCTCGTTTTAAAAACTCTGAAGTAAGGGTAGCGCTCTCATCGGCTAGCAGCGCCCTAAACGTTACAAAATTCGAATTATCAGATGGAAAAATATCTAAAATAGTCACTTCTTTCAGCTCTTTAAGCTTCACTTTTTTAGCGGCAATTAATGCCTCTTGAACTGTTTTTTCGGCCGCAACAACGACAGTCCAATCAAAAGTAGAACTCGGAAATTTACTAATTGGTTTATATTTAGTCTTATCTTTTGAAGTAAAATTTTCAAAGATCGAAAGATCAAACAAGCACATTGATAAATGCCCTTTAATTTTTAGGCTTCTTAAAACTAATGGGTGCACCGAAAGAATAACTCCAGAATATTTACCCATAACTCTTATATTAGTGAATTCAAAAGGATGGTTGCCAAGCCAATCTGATGGAATGAGTGGATTGATAAACTTTGGATTTTTTTCGACGAAATCAAAAGATAAGTTGAGGCTACTTAAGAGATTACTTATAACGTTTGTTAGCTCTATAAATATCGATTCATCTTTATCAAAGAAGAGAGCTCCTAAGTGTAAATTCTCTTTTGAGAAAAGTGCTTCATCTTCTGAGTAAGAGCGACCTAATTCAAAAAGGCGAAAGCGTTCAAAATTTTTGGCATTCAACTCAGCAACTTCTAACAAGCTAGGAACAAGACTTGGTCTCATTAAGTTATGATCTTGAGATAAAGAATTAATAAGTTTAAGCCTTGGAATCATCGGCCACGATACTTTCTTTAATAATCCCTCACCGACTAATGGATAAGACATGACTTCAAAAGATTTTCCTTGAACAATCATCAGGTCGCGAACTCGTCTTTGAATTTTTTGCATTTCAGTAAGTTTGACAGGCGCAATAGTATCCAGTGGTGATAGAGGAGATATATTATCGTAACCAATTATTCTCCCAATCTCTTCGATTAGATCGGCTTCTTGTTCAATATCTTTAGTGGCCCGGTAAGTTGGAACTGTGACTAAGAAAACATCGCCATTAACTTCTGTTTTAAAATCGAGAGAATGAAAAATACTTTTTAGGCGATCCATACTTAAATCAAAACCCAAGACTGATTTAATTTTTTGATAAGATGTTTTTATAATTAATTTATTTGTTTCAGCTAAATTTGCTCCCGCGTATTCAGCCTGGCCAACAACCAAGGCATCAGGACAGAGCTCAAGGATTAATTCCAGTGTTCTAAAAAGTGTTCGCTCAGTGAGATGACTATCGAGCGTTTTTTCAAAGCGCTGAGAAGAATCTGTGCGAAGACCCAATCTAGTTGAGGTTCTACGAATCATTGCAGCTTTCCAGTTAGCAACTTCGATAAAAATATTTTTTGTATTTACGCTAACGCCACTATTTTTGCCGCCCATAATTCCGGCCAGAACAAGCGTCTCTTTAGAGTCAGCAATAATAGTGTCACCTGCAATTAACTTGCGTTCGACATCGTCCAAAGTCTTAAAAACCTCGGATGATTCAAGTTTTTTTATCAAAATCTCTGGACCTGAAATGAGATCTCTGTCAAAAATATGGAGAGGCATTCCAAGCTCAAGCATCACGTAATTTGAGGCATCCACAATATTATTTATCGAACGAAGTCCACAAGCTTTGAGTCTGGCTTTTAACCATTCAGGAGAATCCTTTACGGTCACATTACTAAGTGAAAGACCATAATAAGATATACCGGCAGATTCACCAACAAACCGAGGTTTAAGTGGAGAATTTTCATTGGTAAATTTACTTATTAAATTTTCTCTCCAAATATTATTAAATCTATTCTTAAGAGGAACATCAAACATAGCGCCAAATTCACGGGCCATACCAAAATGCCCCCAGAGATCAGGTCTGTGAGTTAAAGATTTATTATCTATATCGAGAATGGTGTCTTTTTTTAACTTAAAAAATTCTAACATGTTCATGCCAAGCTTTGAATTGGCCGGCAATTCCATAATACCCTCGGATTCATCGGCAAAACCAAGTTCTTCTTCTGAACACAGCATACCTTCTGAAAGGACGCCTCGAATTTTTTTAGCTTCTAATAAAAGTCCGTTGGGAAGTTTTACCCCTAAAGGAGCGAAAGGAATTCTTATACCCACTTTTACGTTGCTAGCTCCACAAACAACTTTTCGAATGTCAGTGTCTGAAATTTTAAAAGTCACAATATTAAGCTTGTCAGCTTCAGGGTGTTTTTCAAATGAAAGTATCTCAGCAACAACAATTTTTTCTAAATGCTCGCCGATGGTGGTTATCCCCTCAACTTCAGCCGTAGCAAGAGTAAAGCGTGTGTAAATATCTTTTGCTGGTAAATTTGGTACATCTACAAAATCCCGAATCCAATCAATTGAAATAAGCATATAATATAGTCCTAATTAAAATAATTTAAATTGTGAGTTAAAGCGCAAATCACCACTTTGGAGATGGCGAATATCATCGATACCATACTTCATCATGACCAAGCGATCGAGGCCTAATCCAAAAGCGAAGCCGTTATATTTTTCTGAATCTATGCCTCCCGATTCTAAAACATTAGGATGGACCATTCCACAAGGAAGTAGCTCAACCCAACCTATTTGTTTACAAACCGAACAGCCTTTTCCTTCGCAAATTAGACAACGAATATCTAATTCAAAACCTGGCTCAACAAAGGGAAAAAATCCTGGACGTAATCGAACTTCAACATCGCGCTTAAATATTTCTTTGAGAATAGTTTTCATGAAATAAATTAGGTTTGCGACAGAGATATTCTCACCTACCATCATTCCTTCAAGTTGAGTAAAGACCATCTCGTGGGATGCATCGGTGCGCTCACAACGAAAAACAACACCGGGAGCAATGAATCGAAATGGTGGTTTACGAGAGAGCATTCCACGAACCTGAATGGTACTGGTATGAGTTCTTAAAAGATGCTTTTTTCCATTTTTTGCGACATCCTCTGGATTATGTGGATCATTAAACCAAAACGTATCCTGCATATCCCGAGCGGGGTGATCGGCAGGAATATTTAATGCTTCAAAATTATGAAACTCATCTTCAATATGAGGTCCATCGAGTACATCGAACCCCATAGAAAGAAATATGTCTTCTATTTCTTGCTGAATAAGTGTTCGGGGATGGAAACCACCATGCTTAACTGATTTAAAAAAAATATTATCGGTCAAACTAATATCGATCTTTTCTTCTGCTAATTTTTTATTTATTTCTTCAATTTCAATTTTTGCTATAAAAATCGCCGATTGATCGTGAATAAAATCTTTTAACTCATTAGCTTTGGGACCAAATAGCTTGCGCTCATCAGGGGACATATCTTTAAGAGATTTAAGCATCTCTGAGACAATACCCGTTTTTCCAACGTACTCAGATTTTAAATTGAGAATATCAGCTTCTTTTGTAAGAGTTTGAAGCTTTGTGAGAAAATCATGCTTTGCTTTTTCCAAGTCTGCCATGGTGATTTTACCTTTGAAAATATTGATTTTGGAAGGCAAAATTTTTTCACGATGAGGAGATTTTGGCAAGTGAATGAAGAAAAATATAAGAGACAGCTCTTACGTCTGTCTCTTATTATATTTTTGTTTTAAAAATATGATTAAATCAATTTGTATGAGCTTTTAAAAGTAAGCCCTGAACTTCTGTTATGTTCAAGTCCTCCCGAGGTACTTGTACAAATCATGTGAATGTCGGGTTATAATTAATTAGTAAAAAAAAGCTACGTTACGGACCCAATAATTCCTCCCAAAGACACTCATCTTCTTCCAATGTAGGCGTTCGCCACGCAAACATCGACCCAGTCACGTTCAACAAAGAAGATTGTCTTTTCCGTTTCGGCAACCTGATAAACCACATGCCACAATAGCACAACAGGTCTCAAGCTTTGCTCTGATCCACTTTCGCAAATCATCGCCTTTTCGACGGGTTTTTGTCTACCCACGACTCATAATCGCTTCGGACAAAATGAGAATAACGCAATAGATCAAAAAAGTCAACTATTTTTTTTACCAAAATTAATGATTAACATTGGTCACCAAACGGTGAAAGAACGCACTAAGTTCATCAATATTTACGGTAGCAGTTCCTTTTTTTCCGACAACGACTCCTGAAGCACAATTACCAATCCATGCTGCCTCCTCAAGCGTTGCACCCGCAAGAAGTGAAGATGTTAAAACGCTAATAGCTGTATCACCTGCTCCAGAGACATCGAAGACCTCGTTGGCCACTGTTGGAATGATTTTTAATTCTGGAAGATTATTGACATCGAGCAGGGCCATTCCTTCAGCTCCAAGAGTAATAACCAACATTTGAAGATCTAATTTATCAACGAGAATTTTAGCGATAGTTTCAAGTTTCTTTTCCTTATAACCTAAGTTTTCAACCATAATTTTTGCTTCACTCAAATTAGGTTTTAAAAGGTTTGCTCCTTTGTAATAGAGGGGCGGGGTTGTACGTCCAGGGTCAACTGCTACTAACTTTCCTTCAGCTTTAAATTTTATAATTAAAGAAGAAATAAGAGATTTTGTAAGAAGTCCTTTAGCATAATCTTCTAAGATCAGAGCGCCGTGGCCATCAAGAAATTTTTCGACTCTTAATAGAATTTTTTGTTCGGTTTCTCTATCAATAGTTTCTGAAGATTCGTAATCGATTCGACAAATTTGTTGGGTATTTGTCGTTACTCTTTCTTTAAATATTGTCGGCCGTGATTTGGTTCTAACAATCCCCCATGTATTTAGCCTTTCGTCTTCTAAAAGATTATCAAAAAGATTGGCATTTAAATCCTCCCCAACGACACCACATAGAGTTGACTTCACTCCAAGCGTTTTAAGGTTATGCGATATATTGGCAGCTAGCCCAAGCTTTAACCATTCTTTAGTTACTTCCAATACAGGTACCGGGGCTTCTGGGGAAATTCTCTTCACTTCGCCAAAAGTATATTTATCAATACCAACGTCACCAACAACAACAATAGGTTGGATGGAATTAAACTTGGATGTAATTTCATTAAAGCGATTGAGCGATATGATATTTTTCATTAAAATTTTTCCTAACTTTAGAAAGTTATAATATTCTTAAAGATCCATAACAGTAATGGCTTGCTTTAATACGTCTTCAACTTCAATTTTACCCATACATTCATAATATGGACATTCTCTGAGTGCGCATTTTTTTACTTCGCCACATATAACATCGGGAACCAAAATTTTTATTTTATCCTTTGATTTAGACAAGGGTCCCCAACGCAAACTCGATTGAATTTTAATGGGCGAATAAATACTAACAACAGGAACGCCCAAAACTGCAGCTATATGAGTGGTTCCAGTGCTTGGCCCAACAAAAAGTGACGCCCTTGAAAGAACAGACATATAATGCCTAAGTCCATCAAGCTGACCGTTAAAATAAAAAATTCGTCTCTTTAAAAATTCCGACTCTTTCCTATTGAGAATTTCTTTTAATCCTTGAAGAAAAACATGATCGGATGGAGTGTGAGAGATAATATAAACAAATTTCCCAGGAAACTTATGCTCCATTTTTAAAATCAAACGAGCATAATTTCTAGATGACCAATTAAGTGTATGTCCACTCATTCCTGGGTGGATAAAAATGAGTTTATGATCTGATTCAATATTTTCTTTGATTAATAATTTCTTAAATAAATTATAATTTAATTCAATTTCATCTTGCGATAAATTAATTTCAGGATTGTAATGGGCTTTATCTTTATAGCTATAATTAATACCCATAGGAACCAAAAGATTAAGATTATATTCCATCTCATGCATCGTAACCATTGAGCGCTTTTGCCTGACTCCCTTATTTAGTAAGAAATAAGTATGCCATCTCGATTTTAATCCGCCTCTAAAACGTACTCCTCTAAGCCAAGCTATAAAATTTGGTAAGTAACCTCCTCCGACATAAAAATAAAAATTAGGTTTAACTTCTGAAAAGATTCTCAAAACTTCTCTTATTTTGTTATAGAAAGGTGCATCGCGATGATAAATTTTAAAATCATCAACAAAGGGATGAGACTTAAAAAGAGCTGAACTTTTATCTGCTATTAAAAAAGTAATTTTGGCTTCAGGATATTTCTCCTTGATTATTTTTGCCATAGGTGAAGTCAAAATTGAATCCCCGATAGCATCTGAGCGATTAATCAATACTCTCATAGGACAAAACCAAGATGAGCCGCTCTAAATTTTACTTCAGCCGCTAATATTTTTATAACATCACTCATAGAAAGTGTAGTTGTATCTAAAAGCATCGCATCTTCAGATTTTTTAAGTGGTGCAAAGGCGCGATTCATATCGGTAGCATCTCTTTTTCGAACGTCTTCAATAATTTGCTCTAAGGTTATTGTATTATCACCTTGCTCGCGCAATTGTTTTAACCGACGTTGTGCCCTGATATCAACAGAAGCCGTAATGAAAAACTTGCAAAATGAATCTGGAAAAACCACTGTCCCAATGTCTCGTCCTTCCATAACACAAACTTTGTCGAAGGCCAAAGAACGTTGAAAATCTAGTAAAAATTTTCTGACTGAGGGCAATTGAGAAATTATTGAAGCAAGTGCCGATACATGGTGTTCGCGAATTTTATCCGACAAGTCGACTCCATTAATTCTGATAAGAGTTGAATCACTTACAGCGTACTCTATTTTTAATGAATTAAGAAAATCATTAAGTGCCTCTCCTTCGACTAATTCAATTTGTTGAATGTTGGCTACGTATGCAATTGATCTAAACATGGCCCCAGTGTCTATATAAAGTACCCCCAAGACAGAAGCGAGTTCTTTGGCAATGGATGATTTACCTGATCCAGATGGACCATCAATCGCAATTACTTTAGCAAAAGTTTTTTGAGCAACAGGCATTAAGACTATCCGTAAAAAATTTTCAATCTTTTAAATTTAGCACCTATGATGAAGATTTAAAGACGCTCTGTATAGAATTAAGATATTAAAAAATAAAACTTTGTGAAGTTCCGCTTGGAAGATTCTCTGAACTAAGAAGAAAGACTCCAAAAATATCTGATGAGCTAGTGGTAAAGAGCTCTAAGAGTTTATTTTCAAGTTTTTTTCCTTGGCCAATCACAACATAAGTTGACTCAAAAGGCTTCGGACGCCTTTTTAACTCTAGAGCAAAATATTTCGTTAAATCATTATAACAATCTTGAACTTTTTGAAGATATGAAAAATTAACTGTATCAATTTCATCTAGGATTATTAACTCTTTCAATTTATTTGGACCAATATTGTAAGCAATAGTTGCTAATGAATAATTTAATCTAAAGTTTTGTAATAATTTTTTTAAATAAAAAGCACCAACTTCAATATTATCTGCAGGAAGATAAAGCTTTTTAGAAATTTCTTCTTCGCTTAATTTTTTACTCATTAATTGATAGAGATGTTCCGCGGTATCAGGTCTAATTTGCATAAGTCCATGGGCATTTTTATGACTCATAGCTTTGTTGTTAAAGGAACTCTCCACCATCATGATGGAAATAATCCAAAACGGATCTATTTGATATTCTTCAGAAAGTGAAAGAGTTGGCGCTAAGTACTTTTTAAAATTTTCTCTTTCAGTATTATCAAGAGTTTTTAAGATCAAATCTTCGAACTCATACTTTGAAAATTCTTCAGTTCGTTTTAAATCAATTTTACTATTAAAGGCGGCATGCAAACCATTAAATGAATAATAATCATTATTAGAATCAGGTATTGGTCCATAAGGAATTTTTCCCTGTGCCACAAGCTCATCTAGCCTATATTGCCTTATCTCAACAGAAATCGTCCAAAGGAGGCAAATCAAGATAAGGGACAAAACGATTTTTATAAACTTCATCGAATTTTAGTATCCTTTGCAGGCTTTACAAGTCTAGACTAAATTCGTCATCATAAAAATATTTCATATTTAGATATAGCAGAGAAAAGACAATAATTACTTCCCTTTAACTCTCTCAGGCGCTTATAATAAGAGCTAATTATTTTGCTAACATTGCCTCTCAACTAAATTTAGGGTTAAGTCATGACAAATTCAAATCTTTCTTATAACCGCTTAAAAGGCGAAAAATCTCTTTACTTGAAGCAACATAAAGATAATCCCATTCATTGGTGGCCTTATGGACCAGAAGCGATAGATAGCGCCAAACTTCAAAATAAACCAATTTTTCTCTCTATTGGTTACTCTTCATGCCATTGGTGTCACGTAATGGCCCATGATTCTTTTTCTAATACAAATGTGGCTCATTTTTTAAACGAGAATTTTGTCTGCATAAAAGTTGATAGAGAAGAATTTCCAGATCTAGATAATTATTATCAAAAAGCTGCTCAACTCTTCAGCAATAATGGCGGATGGCCCTTATCAGCTTTTTTATTACCAGATATGCGCCCCTTTTTTGTTGGAACATATTTTCCAGCTATTTCAAAAGATGGAGGACCAAATTTCATGGACCTCATTAATGAGCTCAAACGTGCTTTTTTCGAAGATAAGGCACAAGTTGAATCAAATGCCATTCAAGTCACCGACGCTATTTTAAAGGGAAATCTTAATAGAGATAAAATAGAATTTTCAGGCCATTTCCCTCCTCCTAATGGAATTTTAGAAGCTATTAAAGACTTCAGGGATCTAAAATGGGGAGGCTATGGTACTGCTCCCAAATTTCCTAATTTCACTTTTTACGAGTGGGCCATAGAACAAATGCTCGAGGGTATGGTCTCGCAAGAGCAAGGACAATTTATTATTGATTCCATGGAAAAAATGCTAATGGGTTCAATTAATGATCATGCTCGTGGAGGGATACATCGCTATTCTACCGATGAGAAATGGTTGGTGCCTCATTTTGAAAAGATGCTTTACGATCAGGCGGGATTTTTAAAAATGCTGGCAAAATTAAGCTTAATTTATCCCTCGCCTCTCGTCTTTGATACTATCATTAATACTCTTAATTATTTAGAGCAGGAAATGCTCTCTGGAGATGCTGAAGAAAATAGCGCCGAAAATAAAACGCTAAAATACTTTTTTTCCTCTCAAGATGCCGACAGCGAGGGTGTGGAAGGACTTTTCTTTACTTTTAGTTATACCGAATTCGAAGATCTCATCAATTCTTTCGACGATGAAAATGAAACACTGGGAAAAAACTTAGAACTCATTAAAAAGTGGTTTCAAATTACTGATAAAGGAAATTTTGATCACAACTTAAATGTCATCTCCCTCGATCCAATTCATAAAGAAGAATTTTACCTGAAAGAAAATTGGGATATTGTGAGATCTGTGAAACGGGCCATTGTTAACGAGAGAAAAAATAGAATACCTCCTACAACCGACAATAAAGGAATTGCAAGCTGGAATTTCATGATGATTTCAAGCTTAGCTGATGTCATTCAATATTCGCAAATTGAGGTAATCAAACGAATGGCTTCCAACTTACTCAATCAGGTTATCGAAGGAGTTTTTACAACTTTTTTATCTCAAGATGCTAATGGTATCAAGATGAAACACTCGACCACAATGCCTAATTCACTTCCCTACTTAGAAGATTTTGTCTGTTTTGCTGAATCTCAAATAAGACTTTATGAAATTTCTGGCAATGACATTTTTAAACAAAACTTTAAAGATGCGATGATTTTTATAACTAAAGAATTTTTAGAAAAAGATAGGATGTTAACTCGAGCAAAAATGGCGCAAGATTTTGAGTTGTATCCTAATCAAGAATATAATATTTTTGACACTTCTTTTAAATCTCCCGTAGCTACTTTCATTCATCTCTCACATAGAGCAGCTGTCTTATTTAGTGATCGCGAATACCTTGATAATATAACGGAACTCAAGGACTCAATAACTCATACTATATTAAAAATAAATCCAGTTAGTTCAGGTGAAGCACTTCGCGCACTGACTTATCCGGTTGAGGCTTATCGAGTGCTGAAAATTCCAAGACAATGGATTCAAAATGATCAATTTATTAAAATGACTCCATACTTTTTAAGTCGCTTTGTTATAGATTACCAAGATGGTGGTGAAGAGTGGCTTGTATGCACAATGAAGGCATGCGAATTAAAAGGCATAGGCCTTGAAGAATTTATGAAAACTTTAACCCCTGTGGATAACTCAGCAAATGAAAATGAATAATAAACCACTGTCGGACATGACAATCATCGATCTCTCCCACCGCTTACCAGGGCCTTTATGCGGAAAAATTTTAAGCGACCTAGGTGCCAAGGTTATTAAAATTGAAGATCATATTTTTAAAGACCCCTTTTTATCGGGACTCTTTGCACAGTTCGATAAAAGTTTTGTTTCTTGGTATGAAAACTTAAACAATAATAAAAATATCCAACGTTTTGATTTCAAATCTGCCGCTGATCAAGCAAAAATACATGAACTAGTATTCAGTGCAGATGCCGTTATTATGGGCTTACCTAATAAAACAAGGGAGAAATTAAAAATTACTGATCAGGATTTGAGCCTTAAAAAACCAATGGTAGTCATTGAACTTTTAGCTTCTGAGACTGAAAAAAAATCAATGCATGATCTCAACGCTCTTGCCATAACCGGACTGCTTTCGCTTTATGTCGCTGATAAAAACGACAAAATTATCGATCCACCTTTTCTGCCGATCGCTGGCATAAGTTACGGACATAAGGCGGCCACAGATTTACTGGCAGCATATATTAGAGCATTAAAAGAAAATCAAACTCAATTTGTTAGAACATATTTGGATCAAGTAACCAAAGATATCCTTGGTATATTTTGGCCCGAGCAAGACCGTCAGGAAGGAAGAAGTAAATTTTTACATAATGGAAGCTATCCATGCTATAGTCTTTATCAAACAAAAGATGAAAAATATGTGGCATTGGCAGCGGTGGAAGAAAAATTTTGGCTTCGCTTTTGTGAAGTTTTCAAAATCAATAGTTCACTAGATAGGTTCCATAATCTTGATAGAACTCTATTTAATTTGATCTCTAAAGAAATTCAAAAATACTCCATTGATCAGATTAAGGAGCTAGTTGCTCAAGAAGATATATGTTTATCGATTATTTAAGAGTTGATAAAGCCTAGTATCAATATGACCTTTTTTATGACCTATTTTTTCCCAAAAATTCCCAATTTATTCATTTTGACACTATACAATGTGCCCTTCCGTCCAATTTATAAGGAGTTAGGTTTTGGCACATTAACTGTAAGGAAAAGTCCGAGAATAACGATCAAGGAATGATCGATAAAACAGGAGGTCATTATGAAAGGACTCATCGCAATATTATTTTGTCTTCTCACCTTAAATGCTCAAGCGTCAATTGGAATTAAAGCGCATGAACTTAAGGCCTTGAAACTTTCAAGTGGAGAAACTATTGTAAATTTAAGCTTGCAAGAAAGTACTAAGGTGCTAAAATCACTGGACCAGTTGCATAACATTGAGATTAGAACTCGTGTTATTTACCCTGAAGAAGTTACAGGCTTAGTTGTATCCAAGTTGACAAAAGCCAGATTAACTGAGAAAAAGCCAAATCCGCAGGATTATAATTAAAGTTTTGGGGCGCCAACCCCAAAATCCTCCGAAAGGATAGTGTTTGTTGTTGTGTGAAGGGCCCGCAAAATTTTGCGGGCTTTTTTATTTTGTGGCCATCACTCTTAATAAATCACAATTGACTTCAATACCATCCGTCACATTTGTAAATCCACCACTTTTTGAAAGCATAAAGTAAATGATTTTAAATCCATGAGAAATAAACTCCTCTTCGAGTTCAATTGAAGTTTTAATCATTTTAAAGGGCATGGCCACCTTAGATCCAATGGGTTGAACCATAAGTTCGCTGACAAAGAGTCCGTCTACTGCAAGAGCTTGATAAATATTAGAAAAGGCTGCACCTCTTAGATCTTCATCTAAAAGGCAATTCAGGCAGTGGGAATCAAAGAGGAGATTAAAATTTTGAGCATTATTATTGCTAAAAAATTTAGCATCGCAAATGTCAGCAACTAAATAATTGATCGTAGATTTTGGGGACTGGGCTATGGCGGTTATTGAAAAATCAATAGCAGTAACATCTGCGTTGAGATTTTTTATGTCTTCAAATAGCGAAAAGTGACCGGAGCCGATATCTAGAATTTTCGTTTGTTGATCAGAGTTTAATTTTAAGCGAACTATTCCTTCGAAAAAATCTAATAAGCTTTTTGAGTAAT
>CANFNL010000071.1 GCA_947448205.1 Bacteriovoracaceae bacterium | reverse complement strand
TCCTCGCGAAAACGCCTTTCTATTTCTTCCCATTTATCATAAACTTCATCTTCATCAATATCTTTTGCTTCCCCTAAAACTGATTTTGTGACATTGTTGAGCTTAAAGCTTTCAAAATTAAAAAAATTAGATTTCAATGCCCAAGGCCCATCTATAACGACTCGCCCCTCTAAATTTAAGCTCCATTCACCCCTGGCATTTTGATACAATTCAAGTGGCTTTGTCCCTCTTGCAAGATAGAGTGGACAATTGAGTTGTTTAGATTTTTTTTCCAAAAAATGAAAATCAAAGCCTATAACATTCCAACCGGTGATAATGTCCGGATCAAGGCGTTTGATAGAATCTTGAAATAATTGCAGAATTATTTTCTCTGACTTACAAAAAAAATATTCTTGAGTCGAACTTTCTATTCCCTCGCGATCGAGCATGAAAACGGAATTTTCAATACCGATGGAAGATCTATAGGAATAACCTAAAGAGTAAAGGCTTCCATCTTTTCCAGTTTCAATATCAAAAGACATAATTTTACATTTTGGATAGTAATTGCTTTTTGTAATGATTGGATCAACAAAATGTATTAATCCCTCTTTAAAAATGGCCGCTCCGGATATTTTGACCTGAGCGTAAAACTCATGATCCATTAAATAGCGCTCTATTGGCCGAATATCGGCTTCAAAAGTTTTAAGACCAGTGTCTTCAAATTTTTTCTTAAGAATTTTTAATTCACTATTAGTTTTGCATAAAACTTTAGAAACATAATGGCCATTTAAACTTTTAAAAGGTGTCGGTGTTTTACTTTCAAGGAAAAAATAATTTTGGAAATGATTGATTGTGACAAGAAAAGAGCCCTCATCTGATTGACCGTAAAGCTTTAATTGCAGGTGGCCTTCAAAATCATTGGTGCTGCCCGATAAAATAAATCCTTCTAATTGCTTCTCCATATAGGTAGACTACCACAAAAGGTGCCATCACCCCAATGGTTTCGCAGTAGCGAAACCATTGGGGTGATGGCACCTAAAAGGAGAAAATAATGAGAGAGCTTTATCCAGAAGTTGAACCTTATAGTACCGGCCATTTAAAAGTTTCTGAGCTTCATACCCTTTATTTTGAAGAAGTAGGAAATCCTAAAGGCAAACCAGTGGTCTTTCTTCACGGAGGTCCTGGCGGTGGATTAATTACCAATTATCGTCGTTATTTCAATCCACAGAAGTGGCGAATTATTCTACTCGATCAAAGAGGCTGTGGAAAAAGCACTCCCTTTGCCGAAATAAAAGAAAATACAACTTGGGACCTCGTTGCCGATATTGAAAAACTTCGCTTGCACCTATCGATCAATAAATGGTCGGTCTTCGGTGGATCATGGGGATCAACCTTGGCGCTAGCTTATGCTATCAAGCACCCAGACTCATGTGCTGAGCTCTTTTTGCGTGGAATTTTTTTACTTCGAAAAAAAGAAATCGATTGGTTTTACCAAGAAGGGTGCTCTAAAATTTATCCAGATGCCTGGGAAGAATATATCAAACCTATTCCTTTGGATGAGCGCCAAGATTTTGTAAGGGCGTTTTACAAAAGACTAACTTCTGAAGATATTAACGTGAGAAAATCAGCGGCTAAGGCTTGGTCAATTTGGGAAGGATCAACTTCAAAACTTATTCCTGAATCGGATATAGTCGCAAGATTTGGAGAAGATGAGTTTGCCGATGCCTTTGCTCGTATTGAATGCCATTACTTTATCAATAAAGGATTTTTCACAGAAGATAATTTTCTTTTAAATAATATTGATAAAATTCGTCATATCCCCACAATTATTGTTCAAGGTCGCTATGATGTAGTCTGCCCGGCCGAAAGTGCGTGGGAGCTTCATCGCGCATTTCCAGAAGCAGAATTTCATTTGATTGCCGATGCCGGTCACTCACTTTCAGAGAAAGGAATAACCGACGCCCTAATAAAAGCTACCGATTCTTATTAGGTGCCATCACCCTAACGGTGTCGCAAGTGCAAACAAAGTAGCCTCTAAATCGAGTTAAAGAGAATGAGCGTTAACTAGTTTAATCTTGCATTTTCTCTAATATTTTTTTGCACAAAGTTTGGTCATCACTCTCGAGTTTATCGAAAGCGTATTGCATATTTTCTAATGCCCGCTTGCTGCCGGCTAAATTTTTCAAAGCACCTTCTGCAAGTGCAATGACCTCAAACGCAAAGAAGACTTCCAAAGGCTCGTTGCCATTAGAGTCGACAATCGCGAGACATTCTCTAGCGTGAAGTATAGCCTTTTCGGGAAGTTTTGCTTTTAAAAAACTTTTAGCTAAATGATACTCAGCCCGCTCAATTTCTTTCCAATTGCCAGCAATATCCCAAAATTTTCGTCCAGTAGTTGCTGCTAATATCATTAGCTCAACTTCTCTTTTATTGATTTCAATTTTTTCTTCTAAAACACTTGCAATATTATTTGCGGCCATAGCAATTGACTTATAAGCAGGATCATCTTTAGCGGGAATCGACTCCATTAGATCTAGTGATTTTTTTAAAAAAATTTCGCTATTTTTTACTCCACCTAGATTAATCAGAGCTGAAGCAGTGGCACAATAAATTCTGACTTGATCACTCGTGGAAAAATTTTCAATGGAAACACTGGGATTGTTTCCCAATGTAAGAATAGCCACTAATCGATTCATTTCACTTCTATCACTTATCGTTGCATTGTTTTTAAGTTTACGAAGAAGCTCTATTCCTCTCTGCCATTCTCCCAAATGTTCTCCACACACGTGAACGATTAATCGAGACATGGCCATGACATCTTCACCAGATTCCATTAAATTAAACGCTGCTCTCAATTCATCGGCAACTTTCTTTGGATCCTCCGCGTGAGTTGACCAGGCATTATGAAGGTATTCTTGAAAATTCATTTTATTTCCTTTTAATATTTTGAGGAGCAAGTTTAGGAATAGTTAAGCCACTTGAATTGAATTAAACATTTTATCGTGATCCTTTCATTTATTTAGATACCGTAACACACATAAAAGAAGCAAGTTTGGAGAATTTTCCAAATTTGTGTGGATCGAGAGTGCGAAGCGCATCAATTGGTTTTAAATCTTCTACTCTTACTATTGTAAAACCTGCAGCAATTAAGGGATTTATCACTTCTTCAAAAGAGCGGTAATAATCAGGCATTGTTACAGGTTCATCGGTAAAACCTTTCCAGGATTCTTCTACGTATTGAACACCAAAAGCGCACTCTGGTTTGTACCAATTCCATGATCCTAGAGGGTGCTTAATGGTGAATATAAACTTTGCACCTGGTTTGAGTAGTCGGTAAATTTCAGACAAAGGTGTCGACCAATCTTTTATATAATCAATGGCCAAAGAAGCGACGGCCATATCAAATTGAGAATTATACTCACTACCTAATGGTAAATTTTCTCCACCATCAGCCACAAAGAAAATTGCATTTTTAGGATTACGAACTCGGGCGAGCTCAATCATCTTAGGACTTACATCAAAGCCTACAACCTTGGCACCTTCATGAATCAGGTATTCTGCTAATATTCCCGGACCACAGCCAAATTCAAATATTTTTAAACCACGAACTTCCCCCACAGCTTTTCTCATTGCAGGTTGCTCAATGTAGGCATTCTCTGCCTTAGCTGGAGCTAATCTTGAAAAAGATTCAGCCAATTTTTCATAGGCAGCCAGGGCAATAGGTTTTTTGTCGCTCATATCGATTCCTCAGTAGATTTCCTCGGGATCTTATACCCCTCTAGATCTTTTTAATCAAAAACATCCCATCTCTTATGGGCAAAAGCGTTCCATAAAGTGTGGGCTCACTTGCAATGTAATTATTTACTGATCTGATAAAATCAGTGTTTCGATCATGAAGCTCACTCCCTGAAGACTCACTTCCTGGAACGACTCTTCCACTCCATAAAACATTGTCGATAACAATAATTCCGCGATCAGACAAAAGAGGGACCGTTAGTTTTAAGTAAGCAATATAATTTCTTTTATCGGCATCGATAAAAACAAAATCAAAAGGAGCTTTTAGAGTGGGAATAATATCTAGTCCACTACCAATTAGACTTTTTATTTTATGTCCGTGACTTGCTTGACTCCAAAAATCTTTGGCTAATTTTACAGTTGTTTGGTTAATATCTATAGTAATGATTTCTCCATCGTCTGGAAGATTTTCGGCCATGGTTAGTGCTGAGTAGCCCGTATAGGTGCCAAGTTCTAATACTCTTTTAGCTTGTATCGAACGAAGTAAGAATCCAATAAAAGAAGCTTCCATTTTCCCAATCAACATTCCAAAACCATGAACATTTGCCTTTGTGTATTCTTCAATGCGATCACAGTCTGCTGAGGGTAAATTACTTTTAGCGATACAATACGCTTCAATTTTTTTATCTACCATGTCCATATAAATTTCCTCTGCTTAGCTCGTTTCTACAACAAATTTGACTATATATTTGTCTAGGGTTTTGCCCCTTAACAATAGCTTAAAAACAAGGTAAGGTATAGTTATGAAAATCACCCCAATAAGCTCGTGGCTTCCAAGGCACTCTCATTCAAACTCGCCTTTAGTTATTGCTGGACCATGTTCTGCTGAGTCCATGGAGCAGGTTTTAACTACCGCTTATGCATTAAAAAATATTCCAGAAGTAAAAATCTTTCGAGCTGGGATCTGGAAGCCACGGACTAGACCAAATAATTTTGAAGGTCTTGGAGAGATCGCCCTTCCCTGGTTAGCTGAAGTCAAAAAGCAAACAGGACTTTTGACCACCACTGAGGTAGCAACTGCCAAGCATGTCGAATTATGTCTTGAGCATGGAGTCGATATTTTATGGATAGGAGCCAGAACGACTGCAAATCCTTTCTCTGTACAAGAAATTGCCGATGCCCTCAAAGGGGTCGATATTCCTGTTATGATAAAAAATCCAATCAACGCCGATCTGCAATTGTGGATAGGTGCCTTAGAGAGGATGAATAATGCTGGCTTAACAAAACTCATTGCCATTCATCGTGGATTTTCAGTTGCAGACAAATTAGAATTTAGGAATGATCCACTTTGGCGTATTCCCATGGAGCTTAAAGTAAAATTTCCAGAGCTCCCACTTTTATGTGATCCTTCTCATATAACTGGCGAGCGTGAACTTGTCCAAAAAGTTTGTCAAAAAGCTATCGATCTCAACATGAACGGTCTTATTATTGAAACTCATCCCGATCCAAATAAAGCTTGGTCGGATGCGGCTCAACAAATCACTCCTGAAAAACTTAAAGTTATTCTTTCTGAAATTTCTCTTAAAACCGAGCACTCAACTAATGCTGATTTTGGATTGCAACTAAGCATTTTTCGCGGACAAATCGATAGGCTGGATAATGAACTCTTGCATATTTTAAAACTGCGCACAGATATTGTAGAAAAAATTGCACTCGCAAAAAGTGAACAAAATATAACGGCGCTACAGAGAAGTCGTTTTGATCATTTAATGAAGGAGCGTCTCGAAGCAGGAAAAACCTTAGGATTAGAAGAATCTTTTATTAAAGAAATATTCGATTCAATTCATGAACAATCTGTAAAGCTTCAAACTGATCACTTTGAAAGCAAGAAAAAGAACTAAGGCATAATGCAAACAATTATTAATCAAGATGGAATTGTTCTCTATCAAAAAAAATATACTGATGAATTAATGGAAAATATCACCAAAGATATTATTTGGAGAAATGACTCTATAACTATGTTTGGAAAAACTTATCCACAGCCCCGCTTAACAGCGTGGTACGGAGAAAATAACGTCATCTACACTTATTCTAAAATTAAAATGCAGGCTCTTCCCTGGACACCAGTGCTCTTAAAATTAAAAAATTCTTTAGAAACCAATCTAGGAGCTAAATTTAATTCTGTACTGATTAATTATTATCGCAATGGCCAGGATCACATGTCTTATCACTCGGACAATGAAAAAGAGCTTGGTAAGAATCCAGTCATTGCCTCGTTGAGTTTTGGAGCCACCAGGAAATTTATTCTCAAGCATCGTTATATTAAAACGAATCCTTTGGTAGCGCTTGATTTAGAATCTCAAAGTTTATTAGTAATGAGTGGTGAATTACAAGAGTTCTGGCAACATAAAATAGCTAAAAGTGCTAAAATTCAATCTTCTCGACTAAATCTCACTTTTCGATATATTTATTTTTGATTATAACAAATTTGGTGACGTGGCTCTTCTTCACATAAAACCTTAACTTGACGGTCTAAGTTTTTTTCCAGAGCTGATAATATTATTTTGGCCATAATTATTTCCCGACTCAAACGTTCAGTATCCTTTTGGTTAAGTTTAATCATTCCCATATCAAATCCAACAACTGCCACATAAGAGCTGATCATTAATTTCAGCCCAGTGAAGCGAATCCCATTAGGAAATTTTATGGTGTAGGCTCCAATAGCTATAGCGACAATGGCGATGGATCCAGCAATATTTCTCACTTTTATGTATGTATCTTTTCCCTTGCGTAATTCTTGTAAACTCTTTTGGTATTTATTTATCATCTCTCTAGTATCGACAATTTCTGCTCTTTTATTGGATATCTCTTGCAATGTCGCAAAGGCTTCCTCTTCAATCAGAGCGTCTATTCTGCTTGAGGCGAAAACACTTTGCCAAATGATCAAGTTGACTAGCAATGCAATTTTTAAAAATTTCATATTTGCTATTCAAACACAGCCAGATCTAATTTTATAAAATTACTAAAAAGTGTGAAATAATGACATTACTGACCAATCTTTAAGCAAATCAATACTTAAGTGTCCAGATTTTAAGTAAGAATGTGACATAGAGCTTAACTAGCAATGGAGCCATTAAGGCAATTGATGTTTAAAAATATTAACTTTTAAGAGACCTTTTTCATTTTAGAGTTTTCAGCTTTAAGTTCACAGTAATGAGCAAAATCTTTTCTGACATGACCTGGATCCAACACCTCTATTCTTTCTTTCATAGAATAAAGCCAATGAAAAATATCATCACCCATTTCAACTGTTGCGGCCCAAATCATATCTCCTTCTGTATTGGAAGTTACAAAGGGATTGCCTAAAAAATGATAACTCGGCAAAAGCTCAGCTTGGTATTGGCTATAGACTTTTAAAATCAATCGCTCTTCTTTACCATTAATAATTCTTAAGTGACCGATGAAATCATTGACTTCTATTTGACTTAAATTTGGCTCGTAAGGAATTTGGAACTCTTCTACTGATTTTATATCTTCTAGACTAAAATAGACCAGAATTTTATCGTTGGTACTTTCTCCGATAACACATAGTACACCATCGAGATAAACCAAGCGATGTGGATAAATAACACATTCCCTGCTATTAAAAAAATTTATTTTAATGGAATGTCGAAAGCAAATATCATAATCAATTTTCTTTTTTAAATTTTCAAAATCAGATGGCTTCATAGATTTGTCTAATGGCTTTTTAAATAGATTAAATCTTTCATTTGCCCTTAAAGCCAATTGCATTTTATTTTCAATTATTTTCTGATAATACTGCTTACATTCGTTGTGATGAATTATTTCTTTGAACATAGATTGCATCGCTAACCACTCGCAGAGCGAGAATTCCATTTTAATTTGGCATTTAATTTTCAAAGGGTAAATATAATCCGAATCAGCATCACACATTATTTCAAATCGGTGAAGGAATTCCATAAATGCCTTCAGTGTTTCATCATCAATACCGAGAGTTGAACAAAAAAGAGTCTTTTCTTTCTTCTCCTTTAGTTCTTCGATAGAGACCAAAAATTTCCAAAATGTATCATTTAAAATCAATTGCTGCTCAGACATTGACGTTCCTAATGTAGGGTTTAAAAGCCTACTGAACTTGTCGGCTATATGTCTAAGCTACTTAAATTTGTTTAAGTAAATAAATCAAAAACTTATTATAATCCATTGAAATCTATAGGCATTGATTCAAATTTATAAGAAAAATTAAGAAAATTAAGTTCATAAAGCTGAGCATGTAAATACAGTCTACGGGCCTTGGCTCCCCCGTACAATAAGTCGCCACAGAGAGGGTAACCTAAAAAAGCTAACTGAGCCCTTATCTGATGACGTAAACCGCTTTTGAGTTCAACTTGAAGTATAGTTATGTTGGTATCGCCATTATAGCTTACTGGCGATACTGACAGCTCCCCTTCTTCTCCCTCAGTCTCTAACTCGGAAACCAATACTTTTTTTCCCTTGGCTTGGCTTGAAGAAAAATAATGTGTGTAAGTATTATTTAATTTGCACTCTCCAGAAACAGCACAAAGGTACAATTTTTTTTTAGCGATTTCTTGAAAATTTTTTCTAAGAAATAAATAATCATTTTTATCTTTCACGTAGACCAACACCCCAGAAGTCTCAAAATCGAGTCTATATAATAAACCTCGGTCATAATTTTTTTTATTAATCTCTAATAATTCGGGAAATTTCTGCCTTAAAAAACTTAAACAATTATTTCCTTCATCATAAGTAAGTGGGTGAACAAAAAGATTAGTGGGCTTATCCATCACTAAAAACTTTCCATCTTCAAAGAGAATCTTTATTTCAGGTCCACTATACTTGGGATTTATCAATCCATCATTTACAAAATTAAGAGGTAAATCAAGAATCGAATGGGCCGGAAGTGATCTATTCAAAAAAGATTTGGCAAAATATTTTTTAAGTTTACTGGCTGAACAATTAAAATATTGTTTTAAAAATTCATCAACTGATGAAATAGAATTTAATAAGCAAAAATTAATTGATTGATTCGAAAATGGGGTACTCATTTGTGCCAAAATAAGAAAGCCTAGCATAAGCTAGGCTTTTTAATAACAAACCAAAAGTCCTACTGACAAAAGGTTTTAAAAATTTAGAAACTTGAATCGAGATAAGCTAAAACTTTTTTTCTCAACTCTTCCATCGTCATCTCTTCAGAGTTTTCACTCTCAAGCATTAACTCTCTCTTGATATAATCGACTGGAAAACCAGTTAATTCAGAGAGTTTAGCCACTGTCACTGCCGAATCCAACGAAGTTGGCTTAGATACATCTTGTACACCCAATGCTCCCATGCAACACTCCTTTGTCTTCTCATGGTTAGTGGCCCATCTTAAAATTTCGCCGATCCTTCAACGAAATATTCTCAGACTAATCCTAGGCCCTGTAGTCAATTACTATGACGCAAAAAAATCATATCGATTCTGTCAAAAGCATGTCAACAATTCTTGCCCATATTAGTCGGAATGTAAGTTTTTATTAGAAATTCAGCAATTATGTGCAGTTAGAGTACTTATAAAGCTGTCATGTTTGTAAATCATCTCTTGAAACTCATCGTTCACGCGACTGAGAAGCGTGATTCCGCCACCGGCCTGGTAGATCAATTCTTTCTTGGTAAAATCAATTTGCGCCGATCTTATATTGAGAGAAGCGCTTTTCATCTTCTTGAACAAAATCAAACTCGAGCCACAATAGAAACCTCTCTGTCTTGATTCGAGTTGATGAATAAGCCTCATCGCACGAACTTTTGGAGCTCCAGTGATACTTCCACCGGGAAATATTTTTTCTATCACTCTCCACAGACTCACTTTATTGCTGAGTTCAACATCTACTTGGGAATACTGGTGCAAAAGACCTGGAACTAGCATAGGTGCTTTATTTAAAGTTATCCTAGCTCTTGGAAGCTCAATTCTTGAAAGATCATTTCTCAAAAGATCGGCAATCATATAAAGCTCTGCCTGACTTTTTTTATCTCTAATAAGTTTCTGCCAAAGCGGCTTCCAACTTTTTCCCTCAAATCGCTTGAGTGTTCCCTTGATTGGCATACTCGAGAGCGTCTGATTTTTATATTGAAAAAGACACTCTGGAGAATTACTTAAAAATAATTGATTTAAATAAGGAATGAAAGTAGCAGAGGCAAATGCCCCTCGAAATTTTTTTTGTTGCCACAATGAAAAGATAAAATCTTGGGCCTGGTAATTTTCTTTAAAGCTATATCTAAATGGACATGTCAGATTGAATTGATAACAATTTCCCCTGAGGAGTTCCTGGTAACCTTCTTCAAAGGCTAATGTGTAATTTTCTAAATTGGGAGCCGATAGTTTAGCTAAGTTAATTTTATTAGGAAATTTTGAAGGCAAAATTTCTCTATAAGTTTCGTACTCTATATCAATGGCCAAAAGAGAATCGACATTTAACAATTTTAATTGGGCTTCTACAAGAAAAGCAAATTCATAAAATAAATGGATTACTCTTGGATACTTGTAAGCAGCGGACATTTTGATTTCTCGCAATTGTCCAATCCACTGATTTATGTCAATCAGACTTACTCTGCCACTTAAGAGATCAACCTGCCGATTGCAGTAATAAGCAACGGCCCTCTGGGGTGAGCCCATTTTTATGAGTTGGTCTTTATAAGGAATGATGGAGTAGAGATTATTGTCCTTCACGATAAACTAAATTCTCAAAGCTAGTATAGGCACCAACCCAAGCCAAGCGAGCAGTGCCGATTTCACCAGCACGGTTTTTACCGACGATAATTTCAGCTACGCCAGGCTCTTTAGTTGATTCTTTATTATAAACTTCATCGCGGTAAACAAACATGACGATGTCAGCATCCTGCTCAATCGCTCCAGACTCGCGAAGATCGGCCGTAGTTGGTCTTTTATCTGGACGGGACTCAACTCCACGGTTTAGCTGCGAAAGTGCGATTACAGGACAACCTAACTCTTTTGCCATGGTCTTTAAACCTCTGGAGATTTCTGCTATCTGCTGCTCGCGTTGCATACTCTTATTAATTGATCCCATTAACTGCAAGTAATCGATGACAATTAAGCCTAGACCTTGTTCGGCTTTAATTTTTCGCGACTGACTTTGTATGTCTAGGATTGTGGTGTTACCAGAATCGTTAATGAAAATTGGAAGTCCAGAGAGCTCTTGAGTAGCCTTAGCTAAACTTCTTAAATCTGTATCCAAAAAGTTTTTAGTTCGCACTCTTTTTGAATCTACTTTTGCACGCCCAGTAAGAATTCTCATGGATAATTCAGTCGCTAACATCTCAAGAGAAAATATAGCCACTGGTAACCCAGATTGAATACAAGAGCTAACGGCAATATTTAAAGCCAGAGATGTTTTCCCCATTGCTGGACGTGCAGCCAATACAATTAATTGTCCCGGCTGCATTCCCAATAATTTTTCATCTAATTTTGGGTAGCCTGTCGAGAGTCCTGAGATCTCTCCTAGTTTTCTGCTTGTGTCTTCTAATTCTTTTAAATTCTCTCTTAATGTGGCATTGATTTTTACCATGCCACCTGTTTTAGCTTCATTAGTCAGTTTAAAGAAGCTCGATTCTACATCCTGGATAAAATCATCAGCTTCACCTGTATAATTCATACCCATTTGGACTACTCTCATGGCCGTCTTAATAATTTCTCTCATAGAAAATTTATCTTTAACGATCTTTGCGTATTCATAAACATTAGCTGAAGAAGCTTGATCTTCGGTCAAAGCAGAGACGAAAGATTCTCCACCAACTTCTTCTAGTTTTCCCTTATCTTTAAGCTTATTGCAAACTGTAACAAAATCAATCGCTCGATTTCCCAAAGAAAGATCAGTAATGACGTCGAAGACTAATCCATAGCGTGGATCGTAGAAATTAACAGAGCTGATTTTTAAATTCGAAATTTCGGCGTATGCAGTTCCATCAATGAGTAAGCAGCCAACTAAAGCTTTTTCGGCCAGCAAATCATGAGGAAGTTCATTGATTGGATTATTATTTATCGCCATTATTGTCCTGTAAATATAAAGAGGGACTTCCAAAGAAGTCCCTCTATTATACAATAAAAATAGTGAGAGTAGAAATTAAGATCTTAAAAGTTTATCAACTTCAGCTTTTAATCTTTGCTCTTCAGTTAATTCAGCAACTGGAGTTGCAGATTCACCGTTAGCCTTAGCTTCAGCAGCAGCTTTCTTACGAGCCTCTGCATTTTTAAGTGCTTCTTCTTGATTTCTTTTAAGCTCTTCAGCTTGTTTTGGATCAATTGAAACTTTAATTTTAAAAGTGGCTTCAACATCTTGGAAAATTTTCGCTTTTGCGTTGAAAATTCCAAGACCTTTAATTGGTGATTCTAAGTGAATCAATCTTCTTTCAACATTAACACCTAAGTTTTCAAGTTCTTTTGCAAGTTCAGCATTTGTTACTGTACCGAAAAGTTTTCCAGAAGCTCCAACTTTCTTGATTAGTTCAATTGTTGCGCCTTCTACTTTTTTCTTAAGTTCAAGGGCCGCATCTTTTTGGGCTTTAATTTTCTTAGCTAAACTTTTTTGTTGAGCAGCTAAAAGGTTCTTATTTCCTTCGTCAGCTACCATCGCAAAACCATTTGGAACTAGATAATTTCTAGCATGACCAGCTGATACGTTTACGATTTCACCGATGTTCCCTAAAGTAGGAACTTTTTCAGTTAAAATAACTTTCATTGTATATCTCCTTCGTCCTTTTTTTTATTTAATAAAAATTTTCTAAAATCAAACCATAGATCAAACATTCCAAGTATCGCTAAAAATTTGTAAGCCATCACTAAAGTGAAAACCACAAACATCGTTTTCAAAAACCCACTAATCTTTAAATAATGCAAAAAAGCATTATAGACGCCGAATCCTTGAAATAAATAAAAGACTCCCAGGCAATACAGTAAATTACTTCCAATAACCTCAACCACTTTAGGAAGACCATAATCCGCACCAACTAAGCAAACCAAAGATAATATCAATGGAAAGACAAAAAATTCTGGTGCCCGGAAATTAATTAGGTCTTTTAAAGTATAAGAATAAAGAGCTTTGTAGCGCCAAATCACTGAATTACGCAAGGTCATATAAAGACTGATCCATAATCCGAAAAAAGCGAAAACAAAAATGATAGCGGGCAAAATGCCAAAAATTTCTGTGGCAAGCTCATCAGGCTTAGAGAGGAAATCCTGAAAAGCACGAGCCTCATCTCCGTTTGAATTGAGAGCTTCATTATCTTTATTTTGATCTTTTACCATCGCTAATAATTTAACCACAGAAGTTTTCAGTTCCGTTTTCACAGAAACCTTGCTGACTTGATTAAAAGCAATTAGTGATCCACCGACAATTGTAACTAAAATTATTCCAGAATAAATTAACCCTTTAACTGGATTTATATTTCTTAGAATAACTTCAGCAATCAAAATGGCATACAAGAAAGCCGTTAGGTAC
>CANFNL010000070.1 GCA_947448205.1 Bacteriovoracaceae bacterium | reverse complement strand
GGAACTTTCGCTTTTTTAGCGGTCAGTTTTGATTCAATTTTATCACCCATTGAGTGAATGCATTTCACGCTTGGACCAATAAAGGTGATTCCCCACTTCTCACAAAGCTCAGCAAATTCTTCATTTTCAGATAAAAAGCCATACCCCGGATGAATCGCATCTGCGCCTGTTATATCAGCAGCAGATAAAATTTGAGGAATATTGAGATAGGACAATGATGATTTTGGCGGACCAATACAAACTGACTCGTCTGCCATTTTAACGTGCAAAGAATTTTCATCTGCAGTTGAATGGACTGCTACAGTTTCAATCCCGAGCTCTTTACAGCTACGAATGACTCTGATCGCAATCTCACCACGATTTGCAATGAGGACTTTTTTAAATTTCTTTGCTTCTGGTTTCATTAGGCGCGCTTGATTTTGAAAAGAGGCTGATCAAATTCAACCAAACTTTCATTTTCAACACAGATTTCAACAATTTCTCCGTCAACATCTGCATCAATTTCATTCATGATTTTCATTGCTTCTAATACACAAAGTGCCTGTCCTGCTTTTACCTTGTCACCAAGCTTAGTGTACACAGATTTACCAGGTCCAGGTGCAGCGTAGAAAGTTCCAACGAATGGAGACTTAACAACATGAAGAGTAGGATCAACTTTAATTGAGGCCCCAACAGGAATAGCAATCGGTGCAGCCACTGGAGCTTGTGTGGTCTGAGGTGCCACATGATGATTGACTTGAGTAGAAACAACGTGGCCAGTAGAAAAGCGAACTTCAACTTTAAAGTCTTTGGTATCAACTTTTAGTTCAGCAACGCCTTCGTCTTTAGCGACTTTAACAATTTGTTTTAAGGTATCTAAGTTCATGGATTAAACCTTGGCCCGTTCCAAATACTCACCAGTGCGAGTATCAATTTTTAAAAATTCGCCTTCTTTAATAAAAAGAGGAACGTTCACCTGAAGACCAGTTTCAAGCATGGCTTTTTTAGTTCCGCCAGTTGCCGTGTCACCCTTCATTCCTGGATCAGTTTCAACAACTTTCAAGTTAATGAAGTTTGGAAGCTCAATAGAAATAGGGTTGCCATTGAAATAAAGAATATAAACGCGAATATTTTCTTGAAGGTAGTATTTGTTATCACCAACTTGATCATGGCTCAAGTGAACCATTTCAAAAGTTGTCTGATCCATGAAATTGTAACCATCTTGATCAGAGTAGTTATACTCCATTTCTTTTTCTTCCATATCTGGCTTACCAACAGTTTCTACACCAGCTTTGAAAGTTCTTTCAATTGTTTGGTTGGTTTCAAGATTTCGAATGCGTGTTCTAACGAAGGCAGAACCTTTTCCCGGGTTAACGTGTTGAAAATCAACAATGATCCAAGGCTTCCCTTCAATCTCGATTTTTAGGCCTTTTCTGAAATCTGTAGTCTGGTACATAGGTATGTCCTTTAATGGAGCTGCGAATTGATCGCGACGTAATATGTCTGTTTTCCGAATCCGGTCATTATGGCCGTAGCGGCTTTTGCCGTCAATAATGTATGACGGAACTCTTCTCTCTTATAAACTTGGCTTAAATGAACCTCAATTACTGGAATTTTAAGGATTTTCAGAGCGTCATGAATCGCAACACTCGTGTGAGCATAGCCCCCTGGATTAATAATCACGGCGTCGAAATCCTCAGAACATGCTTTTTGAATGCGGGTAACGAGCTCCCCTTCAAGGTTGGATTGATACCAATCGAGCTTTACTGTGCCGTTTATTTTGGCCTCAGTGTACTGAATCAAATCATCTAAGGTTTCTTTGCCATAAACTTCAGGTTCTCTCTGGCCTAGCATATTTAAGTTAGGTCCATTGATAATCAACATTTTTTTCATATTTTTTCTACCGATAGTGTTGAGCGCGATCTTTAAGAGCAGTTAAAAAGTGATTGAAAGTGTCTTCAAGGAGTATTTCTTTTTGAGATTTAAGCTTCACTTGTGTTTCAATAATGGAGATTAGCTCTTCATGACCCTCTTGTTCAGTAGCAACCTTAATATTGGGCCGAGAATTCTGCTTCAATTGAAGAACATTATCCAATTTTTGCTTTGTTATTTTATCTTCAGGATTGAGATCAATAATTTTCTCAAGCAGTTCAATCGCCTTATCGTAGTATTGCTGGGCACAGTATAAATCAATCAGTGTGTGAGAAACAATTGGGGAATCTGCCGGTGTTAAATTTGGAGTGGTTTCCTCAATATCACCGTATTCCTCAAATTCATCAGCGTAAAAGTCATCTTCAAGACTTCTTACAGTAATTGATTCTTCTTTCAAAATTGGATGTTGTGAAATGCCTGGGCGATTCATGACCCATTCATTTTCCGAACTGGAATCTGCCTCTTTTTTTTCTTCAATCAAGGAAATGGGTGCTTGAGTTTGATTAAAATCAACTTGTACCCAATCATCATCAAGGCCTTGCGGAGCAGGACGTTTTTCCATTTCAGGAGCTTTAATAAGTTGATCCAGACTGAGTTTTTTATGCCCAATCATCAAATCATCTTCAAGCTTTTTTACCTGCTCACCAAAAAACTTATCTTTGGGATTCATAAAAAGCAGATATTTATAAGTATCCAAGGCTTCATCAAGGTAGCCTAGATTCATACAACTTTTAGCAAAAACTTTTTGAAGTGAAATATTATCAGCATTTTGAGAAACGATTGGTCTGAGAGTGTTGTAAGTAAGCTCATACTTTTCCTGGTCAAAGTAGCAATGAGCTAAAACAATATAACCTAAGGCATAGTTTGGATGATTGCGAATACCATCTTTTAAAATTTTATAAGCATCATCTAGCATTCCAAGCTTACGAAAAGATTCAGCAAGAGGTGCAAACACCTTCGAGCGAGGATTCTTCTTGTACATGGTGAAATATTTGGCCAAGACGGCCGACTGATTTTTTTTACCTAACACTTTTCAACCTGCCTAAAGCGGTTTGGAATCAATTCCGGTATTCGTGGCTTGCCTATCAGACATACCGGCCTGCTCCTCATTCATAATTCGAGGAGTCATGAAAATAATCAGCTCATTCTTAGTGGTGAGATTTGATTTCGGTGATCTAAATAACCAACCAATAAGAGGCAAATCCTTAAGATAGGGAATTCCACTCACTGAATCCAACGTGTCTGTTTGATAAAGTCCACCGATAACAACAGTCGATCCATTATCTACTAAAACGTTGGTGGTAATGTTACGTGTATTCATGTTTGGTGGAGCATCAGCACTTGGTCTAGTACCAAACGAAGACTTCATAAGGTTAATCAATAGGGAAATGGCACCATCATTAGTAACTTGAGGAGTGACTGTTAAAGTTAAGTTAGCAGAAATATTCTGGAACGTTGCTAACGCCGGAGAATTTCCTGTTGCCGGCTGTTGAACTCTGAAACTTGTTTGCTGAACACTTGAAATAGTTGCAGCCTTTTTATTCTGAGTCACGACTCTCGGAGTAGAAATAACTCGGCCCTTAGCTTCTGATTCAAGTAATTGTAATTTAAAATCGAGACCTAAGAGCCTTTTATAAACACCTATCGTTGCACCAAGAGCAGGCGCTCCAGCAGTACTAAAAGAAAAGCCTGGGCCCAAAGGTGCCGCTCCAACTCCGACTGGATCATATCCAAAAGTAATCCCGTTTGTTAAACCAATAGCTTTTGAATAATTTTCAGTCGCTTCGACAATTTTTGCTTCAATTAAAATTTGAGGAGTTTGAGTATCCAAGGTTTCAATTATTTTTTTTATACGGTCGATCGAATCAACTGTATCTTTTACAATTAAACTATTGGTTCTTTCATCACTCTGCATTGTGGCGCGAACTGGAGTGAGATAATCCTTAATAATTTTTGAAATATCTGTCAGAGTGGCATAGTTGACTAGGAAGACTCTTGTTACTAGAGGCTCGAGTCCCTCTTTAAGTGCAGTCGTCTTTAACTGCTCCTCTTTTTCTTTTGAAGCCTGACTAAGTGTTTTCATGATCAGAATATTGGCATTTTTGTCTGCAACCAACTTAGACAAATTCATAATTGTATCGAGTGCTTGATCCCATGGCACATTTGTCAAAGTTAAAGACAAGGGAGGCATTTTAGATATTTCTTGATCAATAATAATGTTGAATCCAGAAGTATCGGCAATCATATTCAAAAGATCTGGAACTGGAATTTCTTTCACATTGATAGAAATTCTCTTACCAATATATTTCTTTGGTCCAGACATGGTCAGATTGCTTAAAATATCTTCGATGCTATTAGACTTCGGAATATTTAATCCGATGCTGTCTTGACTGGTTTCATCGCTTTTCAATGATGTGGATTCACTGGCGCGGATTTTATTTTGAGAAAAGACACCGAAGCGATTTTCAATATTCAGAATAATCGTGTTCCCTTTGGTCTCGAGCATGGAACGAACGTTATCCCTCAGCTGAATGGCAAAACGAATGTCACTGGTTGATCCAGGTTTCTTATAACCTGAAATATAAACCGCACTTCCGGGAAACTCAGAAGTATCAATACCGCGCAACAATTTAGGGGAAACTTTTACATTTTTAAGGTCTAAAATGATTTGTTTATCTTCGGATACATGAAAGCGCTCAGCAAAAACGTCTTTATCTGTTTCAATGATTAGCTTGCTGACTTCCCCTTCTTGAACGAAATTAACATTTTTAATCTCCTGAGCATGCAGCCCAATCGAGATGATTAACGTTAATAGAAAAATTCCTTTTTTCATGCTTTCTCTCTTCCTTAAGATGGGCCGATAACTAAATTGTATAAAGATTATTTAGAAATGGGTATAACTGTTTCTAAATATTCTTCTTGTCCATAAACGTTAACTATCTTCTCAACAAGTATGATCCCACCAGGAAGAATGGCTTTTAACTCTGCTCCATCCTCTCCAATTTTCATGCCTTCTTTTAATATGATGATCGGACCACCATCGCCATTTTTCACCATAGCTCTTCTTTCCCTTCCAATAAGAACGCCTACCACTTTGATTGTTTCAACCGAAGTGACCTTACTGGTTTGAATATTGCTGTATTCACCTTTACCAGAGCTAAAATACCCTTCTTTCTTAATTTCACCTTTTTCAACCTTACTATGAGGTGCTTTAAAAGGGTCGCGTAGTTCAAATGGCTTGTCGATTTTAGTCTTATCTCTGAAAAAATTGCTTAAAGCATCCACAGGGGCAGCCAGTGCCCCTACCGTAAATGTCACACAAATTATCAGAACAGGCAGCATAGTATTCTCTTATGGAGCCGGGGGTTGAGTATTTTCAAACCCTCGGTCTACTTTAAAATCAGGATTGTATCTAAATGCTTCAATAACCCCGTCCCCTACAATTAATTGAAAACGGCCTCTCTGAGAAGCATCAGGATTCACTAATTTGAGACTCTTAACATTATAAATTCTAGTCGCATTACCGATTCTTTCCAAAAATATGAGGAATTGAAGAAATGTTCCTTTGGCCTTAATGACGTATTCTTTGGAAATAAAATAGGTGCTTGTATTTTCTCTACCTGGAGTAATCTGAGGATCTTTAATGTTTAAAGCACTAATTTCCTGATTCAAGAATGTTAGAATTTGATTGTCATTAATATCTGCAGGCAATTGTTTCTGTGCGGACTCAATGTTTTTTGCAACTTCCTCAACACGTACTTTCGATTCCTCAGCTTTTTTGACAAAATCTTGTATCTCTTTAACTTTTTTTTGATTCATGACAATTTCAGCTTCAACCGATGGAAACTGATGATTCAAATCTTCCATTTTTATACTGTGTTCGTCGTAACTCAACCAAGCACCCCAAAGTCCATAAAGCACGATGACAAAATGTAAATTAGAAATAAATTTATTGGCGAGTTCTTTCATTACTCAAACCTCGAAACAGCAAAGCTAATTTCAAAACTTTCTATACGGCGCTTATCCGAATCTCGAACGTTACTATTTGTACTCTTGATGTTCGCATCTCGAATAAACACTGATGAGCGCAGATTGTTTACAAAATTCCCAACACTTGTGTAGCTCAGAGCTTCACCCTTCACAAGCATGGTCTCGCCCTCAATATTTAGTTCTTTGATCCAAAGGTCCTCGGGCATATTTTTTGAGATATAGAGCAAAAGGTTGGCAGGATTTCTCTTTTGAGAAATGGCTTGCTTAACAGCCGTTAATTTTTTCCCTAGATTTTCTTCCTGGGCTTTTAATTCACGAATTTGCTTTTCAAGCACACCAGACTGAGAAACTTTTCTTTTCAAAGAACTAGATTGCCCTTGAAGAGTAGATAGCTCTTGATTTCGGTTATTATATTCATCCTCCCACATCGGGAGGAGCATAAAATCTGGTAAATAAATTATAATACAAGCAATAATGACGGCTTTAATTTTTAATTTGGTAAAATCAAACCCACCAAGATTTGATATATCGACCTGTTTTTGCGCGGCGGTTAAGTTAATTTTAATCATAATTAATTAACTTTCCTCATCGCAAGGCCAATTGCAACGGCAGAAATAGCCGAAAGATTCTCTAAACCATTTTCTGCTTTTTTTTCATCAATTTTAATTCCAGGAAAAATATCCATTTTTTTGACTTCAAGTCCCGTGATAGCAGAAAGTTTTTCTACAAGTCCCGGTAAAAGGGAATTTCCACCAGTGACAAAACAATATTCAACTTTTTCAGCACTACCTTGAGTAATATAAAAATTGATATTTTTCTTAACTTCAGCCACTTGTTGATCAACTTGGGTGTTGATAATGTTTAAAATTTCCTCAGGAAGGTTCCCTTTATCATCGCCACTAGTTTTAAGATCTTCAGCCTCTTCATAGCTTACACCCATTTGGCGCTGAATTTCTTCAGTGACAAGACCTCCACCAATGGCCAACTCTTTGGTAAAGATTGGTCCACCCCTCTTGTAAACAATGACCTTAGTGCTTTGAGCGCCAAAATCAATAATGAGTGAGCCTTGAGAGTACTCTTCTAAATCATCACGAAATACTTCTTCAAAAACGTTTGAAAGAGCAATGACATTAAGGTCAATAATTTTCGGGGAAATTTTTGCATCATTTAGAATATTCGAAAAACTTTCAACAACGTCAGTTCGAGCAGCAGCAACCAGGGCATCTTTCCCACCACCTTCATTTTCACCTATTATATGAAAGGAGATTTGGGATTCGTCGGCACCGAAAGTAATGTATTGTTCAGCTTCCCACATGATGTGGTCTTCAATTTCTTCTTTGGTCCCTTCTGGAACGTTCAATCTTTTTGTCATTGTATTTGGGCCATACAAGCCCAGGCATGCTGTCTTGGATTTTATTCCAGCACGTTTCATGGCTTCAAGTAAACCTTCAACAATTTCTGATGGTTTTTGAAATTCATCTTCAATAATAGCTGCTTCAGAGAGAACGAAGGCGCCAAACTTATCAACCTTGAACTTTCCAGGAGATCCACTTAGTTCACAGACTTTAATACTATGAGCACCAATATCTACACCGAAAATCCCACCAGGATTTAGTTTGCCTAAAAGTTCATCAATCTGATCTTTTAATGATGCTGCCAAAGTCTTCCTTGTCTTTGTGAATAAACAATAACTTACTTAATTATAGGCAGACCAATTATGAAGTAACAAGGATTTAGTGCTTCATGCCAATCTAGAAGAACCATGACTGAACTTCATGGGCCAGTTCTGGAAAAAATATTTGAAAGGAAGCTACCAGTAAAATAGCAGGCCCAAACGGCATAGGGTTTTCTTTGGTCATCTTTTTCAGAAGAATCATTAATAAACCAATAACTGCCCCGACAAAGCAACTAAGGAAAATCGTGAAGAAAATCCCCATAGGACCAAGCAGGAGTCCCAATATTCCAAACAGTTTAATATCTCCACCACCTAAACCAACCTGGCCACGAATTTTGTAAAACAACCATGTAACAAATAATGGCACCCCAAAACCAAAGACTCCACCGAGCAGCCAATGTAACCAGTGATAAGTGAAAAAGCTGTAAGGGATAATTAATACGAGAAGATAAATATTCAGTTTATCCAGCAATAATTGATGATCAAGATCAATGAAAAAATGGCAAATAAAGACGCAGGCGATCGCAAAAAAGAAGAGGTAGATGCCCAAGTTTTCTAAAGTTACCAAATCAGGGAAAATCCAATATGATACTAGCCCAGTAAATAACTCGATCAGAGGATAACGCCAAGAAATCCGAGAGTGACAAAAAGCGCACTGCCCTTTCAGAAATAGAAAACTTAGCAATGGGATATTGTGGAACCAGGTAAGCTGAGTCCCACATTTTGGACAAGCAGATCTTTCAAACGTAAGACTACGATTAGAAGGAAGTCTAATAATTACGACATTTAAAAAACTTCCAATGAGTAGACCAAAAATGAATGAATAGAAATGAAATAAATTTTCCATCAATCTATGTTTTTGCGGTTAAAAATAAAAATAATTACGAGAAGCAAAAAAGCAGAATAACTTAACCCATAAACAAGTGAAGAAAAGAGATACTCTAAGGGCAGCGCCGTTTTATATAATACAAAATCTTTGAGATTTAATTTATAAAATCCAGGTAAAATAAAATGATAAATTTCAAGAATCGTTTTTACGAAAGGGTTATTTTGGACGAATCCCACTCCTTGAGTTTCTTTAACGGCATGTCCTAAAAGCAGGATAACCACAGAGATTAAAGAAGAAAGAATATTATTGGCAAGAAGAGACATCAACACCACAACCAACAAAAGCAATATCGATTCTAAAAAAGTAAAGCCTATCGCCCACAGAATAAGAGAAGAAATATTTCCACCCAAGACATAGGTTACAACAAGAGTCATTAGGCTCAACAAAAAGACGTTCACAAACTGTATTCCAACCAAACCGATTATTTTACCTAAGATAAAAGCATAGCGAGGAACAGGCCTTGCAATGACCATATAAACGGTTCTCGAATCAATTTCTTTTGAGAGTAGGTTAACTCCTAGAAAAAGCGAGATCGCTATTGAGGACAAGGAAAGCATTCCTAAGCCAAAATCCAAAGCAACTCTCTCAGGAACACCATAAGTAAATTCCGTGGCGACATAGGTCATCACCATTAAGAGTAAACCAACAAAAAAAACATTTATTAAAATCTTACTCTTCAACAGTTCTTTGAAAGTATAAAAGGCAATAATTTGAATTTTTTGAAAGGTCATGCTTGCCCCCGAGTTTTATAAAATATTTCTTCGAGACTCGGCTTTTGCATTTCAACACTTACCACATTAAACTGGTTAGTTATCAACTCTGATAGAAATTCATTTTTTAGTTCAGGACTAACTAAGAACTTTTGCAAATCATCAGGAAATTTAATGCTTTCTTTGGGTTTAATGTGTGGAACAAAATCGGGAGGAACATGTGCACTAATGTAAAAGTCCTGCGTCTTCCCACTTTGCATAAGACTATTCACTGATCCATCGTAAACAAGCTTGCCTTCTTTTAAAAAAATCACTCGATCACAAATCTCTTCGACATCTGGAATAATGTGACTGCTAAAAAAAACCGTTTTACCTTCTTTATGAACCTGAATGATAACATCCTTTAATTCTTTTCTTCCAATCGGATCTAAACCAGATAATGGTTCATCTAAAATAATAATCTTCGGATGATGCATAATAGTCGCCAAAAAACCAATTCTTTGAAGCATTCCTTTAGAGTAGGTTTTCAATTCTCGGTTCAAGGCGAATTCAATTTTAAATATAGGAGCCCATTTTTTCACTTCATCATTTATTTGATTTAAACTCAAACCAGAGAGCTTACCCATAAATTTTAAAAAATCAAGGCCACTTAAAGTCGGATAAAAATAAGGCCTTTCGGGTAAAAATCCAATATTTTTAAAGATCTCGAGTTTGTTTTTTCCAAGACTATTTGAGAATAAAACCTCGCCTTCCGTAGGCCTGATGAAATCCATGATGATTTTGAGAGAGGTTGTTTTTCCGGCGCCATTGGCTCCAAGAAATCCCACCATCGATCCTTCGGGAACATTAAAGGAAACATGGTCCAAAGCGGTAAAGGGTTGACTTAAAATATCGGATTTAAATATTTTGGTTACATTAGTAAATTTAATCATAATACTAATGGTATGCGCTCAAAAGGACTTAGAAAACATTTTTTATCCAAAGA
Source organism: Bacteriovoracaceae bacterium (assembly GCA_947448205.1). Classification (GTDB taxonomy): domain Bacteria; phylum Bdellovibrionota; class Bacteriovoracia; order Bacteriovoracales; family Bacteriovoracaceae; genus Bacteriovorax. Next base: position 3,196 of record CANFNL010000070.1, on the reverse strand, counting down.
TCTCCCCTTACTTCTTGTAGGGGTATCACTTTTTTTGATGGCCGGAGTAATCCACCAACGGACTAAAAAGCCTCTGATTCAAATTTCAAAACAAGATACTGCCCTGAATGTGAATAAAAACTTACTGGTTTTTATAAGCGCTGGGAACAAAAGACTGTTTAGTGATTTAATCTGGATTCAAACGTTAATTGAATCAGATCTTGAACAATATAGCGGTAAAGATTTAAACAATTGGCTCTTTTTACGTTTTATGACGATTCAGGCACTGGATCCTGATTTTTATGAAAACTATGTCTACGGAGGCCAATTCCTAGCAATCGTTAAAGATGACTTAGAGGGAGCCAACGTTCTGTACTCTAAAGGTATTTTAAAATTTCCAGAGGATTATAAACTAAACTTTCAAGCAGGGTTTATGAATTTTTATGAAAGAGGCGATTTTAAAACAGCCTTAAAATATCTTTCTAAAATTGAAAATCATCCGAATTCTCCTACTTTTTTAAAATCCATCATTAATAAATTAAAATATGGGATTAGTAACGACTTAGAAGCAACTTTTCAGCTTGTTCACTTAAATTATGAATCAACTAAAGATGCACATCTTAAGGAGCGATTATGGAAAGATCTTTATGCCATTAGAGCTGAGATTGACTTGAATTGCTTAAATCATGGGCAGATTAACTGTCATTATAAAGATTTTAATGGAAATCCTTATATCAAGAAAACTGATGGTTATCACTCTGCTCAGCTCATTTTAAAATATGGAATTAAAATTAGAAATCTCGACAAGGGTCAAACTCAGAAATAGCGAATCATGCAAATAATAAAAAAAAGAGAGGGGATTTCCCCTCTCTTTTTTTAAAAAACCTATGAGTAATATTCTTTTAAAAAACTAGTAACCATTTGTTAGCATTGAGAACACTTTATTCTGGTTAAGAGTAAGAGTTGAACTTGAGCCTGCAGTGGTAAAACCACTGTCGATCACTCCACCAGCTCCAAGTGTGAACACCATACTTGCAGCAGCTGCTTGAGTTCCGTATGCAGATGTTGGAATAAAAGTTACAGAGTTAGCGATAGCAGCACCAATTCCCTTACCTGCGACGAAATAATTGGCGCTAGTTGAACTAATAGCGGCTACACCACCAGCTGTTGAAACACCTGTTGCAGGACAAGCAGTTGCGAGAAGACCAGAGTTAACAGCTGACAAGTGAGCTGAAGCATCGATCGTAGCAACTGAAGAAAAACCAATAGCATAATAACGGTTAGCTGATTCTAGACCTGGATCAAAGCCCATATAAGGAAGACATCCCGCATACATGTTAAAGTCAGAGAAAAAAGCCTGTTCAGCTGTGTAGGCAGCAGATAGTTGAAGTTTGGCTTCGGAAACTTTAGCTTTCGCTTGATACTTTTTAAAATTGGGAATAGCCACTGCTGAGAGCAGACCGATAATGGCTACAACCACCATCAACTCTACCAACGTAAAACCGTCTTGTCGTTTAACCGACTTCAAAAAACTTTTCATACTATCTCCTGTAATTATCCAAATCATTAAGAGATTTGGAGGATTGTTCTTAAAGTCCCTCAGTCGTGCTTAAAATTAAGATTTAAGCAGTAAAAGGTTCTCTCTCACTGATTATAAGTCTAATCGTATTTAAACATATAAAAATGATATCAAATAGTAGATTAAATCATATTACGGCAACTTATGCCGCAAACAGGTCATTATGATCCCTCTTAAAAGAAAGAGAGGTGCCCAGTTTTTGAGGATAATGTCGCGGAGTTTTACTAACTAGTAGCCGTTAGTCAGCATTGAGAACACTTTATTTTGATTTAGAGTCAATGTAGAGGTCGCACCAGCAGTTGTGAAGCCACTGTCAATAATTCCGCCGGCACCAAGAGTGAAAACCATACTTGCTGCGGCTGCCTGAGTTCCGTAAGTTGAGGTTGGAATAAATGTCACAGAACTAGCTATCGCAGAACCAATGCCTTTACCTGCGACAAAGTAATTAGCATTAATAGGACTAATGGCCGCAATACCTCCCGCCGTCGCAACACCCACTGCCGGGCAACTAGCAGCTAAAAGGCCAGAGTTAACTGCCGACAAATGAGCGGAGGCATCAACAGTTGCAACCGCCGAAAAACCAATGGCATAGTAACGGTTGGCAGACTCTCTCCCAGGATCAAATCCCATGTAAGGAAGACAGCCCGAATACATGTTAAAATCAGAAAAAAACGCTTGCTCAGCAGTGTATGCAGCTGAGAGCTGAAGCTTGGCTTCTGAAACCTTGGCCTTAGCTTGATACTTTTTAAAGTTAGGAATCGCCACTGCAGAGAGAAGACCGATAATAGCTACAACGACCATTAGCTCCACTAACGTAAAACCGTCTTGTCGCTTAACCCTTAATTTCGAGGCAAACATAGAATACTCCAGTAGTCCCAAATCAAGAGAAGATTTGAAAATTTATCCCCTAAGCACCAATATTAAGAATTGGTAATTAAGAGGATATGAATGATTATAAATCAATTAGGGTTTACCGATGCGAAAAAGAATTAACTTTTTCTTAACACCTTAAATCAGACAATTAGTTCCAACCCAAAAAGATCAGATAAAAACCCAAAGTCCCAAATTGCAAAATATTTGTGGCTATTGGCGCTTCAGCTTTTGAAGAACTGCTATCACCTTAAGTGCAGCGCCAGAGCGAGATTCAGGATTTTTGATATGGCAGGTTTTAAAGTAAAATTTTTGATCATAAACAAGCCTCTGACTCAATTTGTAAGCCTTAGACGAGAGGTCCGAAAGAAGAAAGTTCTTTTTCACTTTCACCAGGCGTGACCATTCGGTTTCTTTTCTCAAGATTAAACAAGGTCGATTTAAAAAAGCAGCCTCCTCTTGAATGCCTCCTGAGTCAGTAATTACAAAACGACAATTTTGAAGCAAATTAAGAAATGGCAGGTGAGTAAGCGGAGGGCACTGGATAATTCCCCGAGATAATTTGACACTATTTTTTTTCAAAAAGAGCTGAGTCCTTGGGTGCATAGGAAAAACAATAGGTAAATGCTCAGAGAGACTATTAAGATACTTTATTTTTTCCAAAAAAGTTTTCTTGTCATCCAGATTTTCGGCCCTATGAAGAGTTGCAACAAGGTACATTTCACTCTTCAATCCGAGTGAACTAAAAAAAGACACGGGAGAAAGTTT
>CANFNL010000069.1 GCA_947448205.1 Bacteriovoracaceae bacterium | reverse complement strand
CATGGGCCCATTGGCCGACTAGCTTAATCTGGCATCAATCAAGAAAGTGGTACACTTTGGAGGAAATCGCCCTGGTACACTTTGCAGGAAATTAGGCCGGTACAGTTTGGTGGAAATTCAAGTGGTACACTTTGAGGAAATTCGGCACTTACTCGCTTTTCTTGTAGAAATAATTATAATTTTCAAATCTCTTATGGTGAAACTGACAAATAAAATTTTATCATTTGCTGATTTTCCGATAACTCCAAATCTAATTTCATTCGGCAAGGGCTGAACTTGGATACCAAGGGGAAGTATATCCTTATCATAGAATACTTCTTCAGCTTCACTCGTGGTGATTCCGTGTTTTTGTTGGCTTTTAGATTCATTGCCTGAAACCATTGAAATTCAAAAATGGGTCTTTTTAAGTATTCAACCAGCCATAATACATACTCAAACTTTGCCAATTTATCCTCCTCATCTAGATAGTGTCTCACACTATCTGTAATATTTCAATATATGGCCCTAAAATAGTCAAAAAAGGGCAAAAAAAGACGAAAATGGACAATAAACTATGCGACTCCACTCAGGTTGTAATTAGCTAATTTCATTGATGAATTTCTAGTTTTTTAGATAGTTTGTTCAACTGTGAAAAATGCCACTTTAGGATTCCGTCCCTGGGCACCAAATTTTGTATAAAAAGCCTCTATGAAATTAGTGGCTTTTTTTCTAACAACCGAGAAGACCTTATCAATCTGTGTTTAAACATCAATCTTTAATTTGATTAACAAGCATTATAATATTTTTTATTTCGGCTCCCGATCAAACTTCATAACAGCTTTTATTTCACTGCTGGGCACTTTCAAACCACTTCGGTAATCCATAATTTTTCGTCTTAATGGATTAGTAAAGTATTGCAAATGGATGATTGTTCCAAACATATCTGAAAGTTCAACTTTTGAAAAAATAAATCCAAGCTTAAGCTTTGGAATTAGCACAGCATTGTTAGTTGCACAGTGAGTTCCGTAAATTTTTTGAAAGCCAACTTCTTCGCATCTTTTTAGTACAACTTTAACTAGCTCTGAGTAAAGGCCTTGGCGTCTATACTTAGGCAAAACAGCTGAAGCCATCATAAAAAAAGTTTCAGAGCTCTCTTGCACTCCAAATGAAAAGCCGATGAATTCATCTTCAGGTGAAAACAATCCTAAATTCAAAGTGAATCTACTTCCCATTTTCTCTTCCAAGATTTTTCTTTTTTCATTTTCTATATCACTTAGGAATTCTTGAGGAAAAAAAGTGTGATCATCACCAAAAAGCTCGTCATAATGTTTCCCAAAAAGAGTGAAAAATTCTTTAGGATTCATTTCTTTAATTTTAAAGCCATTTGCTAATGTCATGATCAACCTTCAATAATTTAAGTTCAGTAAACTACTGATGAAAAGAGAGAATATTTAAATATTAATTCCACCACTTGCTTCAATTCGCTGACCATTTACCCATCTAGCCTCCTCAGAGCAAAGAAAGGCAACGACTCCACCTATATCATCGGCATTACCTACGCGCCCTAGCGAAGTGAGGGAGCCAAGGGTTTGCTTCATTTGAGGATTACTTCTTATGGCTGCATTATTAAAATCTGTTTCAATAGGACCTGGTGCGACTACATTTGCACCAATACCTTTAGAACCGTATTCTTTTGCAATATAGCGAGTAAGCACTTCTATGGCTCCTTTCATTGAAGCATAAATGGAATATCCTGGGTGAGAAAACCGAGTTGTCCCACTAGAAATATTGATCACTCTGCCGCCATTATTCATGTGTGGTAGACAAGCTTGGGTGAGAAAATAGACTCCTTTAAAGTGTACATTCACAAAGTCATCAAAAATTTCTTCAGTCATTTTCTCCATGGGAACAGTTGCCCCCATGCCAGCATTGTTGATTAAAAAATCAAATGTTTCACTGGACCATTGAGTTTTTAATATATTAAAAAAATTTTCTGTAAATGTTTTTAAATTTTTAAAATTAGAGAGATTTAATTGTAAAGCTGTAGAATTAATTCCATAAGACTTTAGTTGTTCTACAACATCGAGGGCTTCAGATTCATTTTGTCGGTAAGTGATAATCACATCAATATTTTTTTGAGCTAGCGCCAAAGCCATATTTTTTCCAAGACCTCTATTCCCTCCTGTGACAAGGGCAATTTTTCGATCTGACATTTTTATCTCCTGAGTTGTATTTGGTAAAGATAGTTTAATAACACCATTATAATTATTACAGAAACAAAGTGAGAAATAAAAAGAAAATTGAAATTAGTTTACACCTCTGAGTCGTTCTGGTTAAAATTTATCATGACAAATCGTAGTTTAACACGAGATGCTCCGGAAAATTCTCAGAAAAGTGTGCTTTAATCCAAGTGCTCGCTTTACTGTAGGAAGAAGTTGCAAAGTTATAAAGCATACCTGCTTGAATGAGGGAAAAATTTTCTTAACACAATATTTTTAATCATTTTTAAAATCGATTATATTTTTAGAAATAATGCTTTGTAGCTCTGGGATGTAGTCACTGAAGGAAATCCCTTTGGCTAAGTCAATTTTAGTATTCACATTATAAAACAAAGGTAGATGATTACTTTGATCTTCAAGTTTCATAAAGTTTATAATTTCAAAAATATTCGATACTAGGTATTGATACTTTTCTGGAAGGGAGTCCTCTAAACTTTCAGCAATTTTAGTCAAGCGACTCTCGGCAATTTTTTTTGTCTCAGGAGGTAGAACCGTCGTTCTTAAGTAAAAAGGGATGTGAAGGTTTACGAGATTTACGGCCGGAATGACATTTTTAAATTTTTTTAAATAATCATACAAATCCGCCAGTTCTAAAATATTATAAATTTGCACAGTACAAGACAAAAGAATTTCTTGAATTTTATATTCTTCGAAATGATTATCTAAAAAAGTTAGATTCTGATCGATAACTTTCCATTTGGAAGGATATCGAATGTATTCATTTACTTTATTGAAACCGTCTACACTACAAAGTAGACGGACACCTTTAAACTCTTTCCAAAGCTCTAAAACAGGAGGAGGAAGAGTAGAAATATTTGTGTTGTAGCTCAAAATTATATTTTTTGCGACCCCCATATCAACGCAAAACTTTAGCATCTGAGCCATCTGAGGAGTAAATAATGGTTCACCACCGGCAAAGTGTAATTTCTCCAAATGTTGAAGTTTAGCTTTGAATTCAGTCAACAAATACTCTTTTTCAATCCAGTCATAATTTTCATATCTATCTCTAAGTGCTTTATTGATTTGCTCGAAATCTGGCTTCACATCGTTCCAATCTTTAAGCCAACGCGATGAGGAGTGAGGTCCGCACATGCGGCATTCAAGGTTGCAAAGATTACCGAGCCTGTAATCAATACTTTTGAATTCAATATTAATTTTTCCATCTTCATCGGACCCCGCAACTAGATTGTTTATGATATTTTCATATTCTTTGTTTTCAATATTTCTTCTGCTTACACCGTCACTTTTCTCCGTGACAACACAACGCGTGCAAATTTTATTTAAATTTCCGGCCAGCATATCTTTTCGCAATTTTTTCATGAAATCCGAATTCATAATTTCTTCATTTGAGGGATTATCTTTAATATTGAAAATCTTACCATCATTGCCAATAATACCTCTGTGATGCTCTTCGCTGGTACAACATACTTGATAATTGCCATCGCTATTAACAAAACTATGAATCCAAGGAAGGACACAAAAAGAATAATTTTTTGAAATATCAAAACCGGACATATACACCTGTGTCTAATAAAGGTTTACCTAGCTAATAGTTTTAGGATAGCATTTAATGAATACACTGATGGAGATTTTTTTGAATAAAAAAAAATTAAATGAACTGATTGAAGAATCTAAAACATTTTGCATATTGCCATGGATTCACTTGCACGTAATGCCAGATAGCTCAGTTATACCTTGTTGTGTCTCTCCTTATGACGATCACTATGGTGACGGTAAAGAACAAGTGGTCGCAGAGATTTGGAATTCTGAAAAATATAAGCAGTTAAGACTTAACATGTTAAACAATATTGCATCAAAGGGATGTGCTCGCTGTTACAAGCTAGAGAATTCTGGATTTATCAGCATGAGGAACTCCTTCAATCTATTGTTTAAAGATCACGTTGAGAAGGTTAATAAAACAAATCCAGATGGCTCACTGGGGACGATTGATCTAAAATATATCGATATTCGCTTTAGTAATCTATGTAATTTCAAGTGCCGTGGATGTAGTCCTGCTCTTAGTAGTTCTTGGTATGATGACCATCAAGCTCTGCTTGGATTTGAGTCAACAGAACCAAAGGTTCGAAGTGTTTCTGTTAGTTCTCCCAATTTTTGGAATGAATTAAAATCAATGACCCCATATGCTGAAGAAATTTACTTTGGAGGTGGTGAACCTCTTATTACAAAAGAGCATTATGAGATTTTGCGCTACCTTGACTCTCTTGGAAGGTTTAATATTCGTTTGGGGTATAATACAAACTTATCGACACTAAGTTACGGTACTGTAGACCTTGCCGAAATGTGGGCAAAATTTGATAATGTTAGGATAGGCATTAGTATCGATGATCTAGGCCCTAGAGCAGAATATTTTAGACATGGGACTAAGTGGGAAGTGATTGAGCGCAACATCATAAAACTTCGCGATAATTACAGTAACCTAAGCCTCTACGTAAATTGCACTGTGAATATTATGAATGTTTATTATTTGCCGGATCTTTATGATCACTTAACAGAAAATAAAATTATTGGACCGGAAGCTTTTAATCTTAATTTGTTGTTAGATCCAGCAGAGCTTACCGTTCAGGTCTTACCAAAAAATATGAAAGTTAAAGTTGCTAACAGGCTTCGTGCCCACATAAATAAATTATCAGCTAAAGGCAATCTCTATTTAAAAGCAATAGTAGATATAAACAATCTTATCAGCTTCATGGATGAAAAAGATAAATCTGGCCTGATGCCAATATTTCAAAAAAATACATTAAAACTTGATAAATTAAGAAACGAAGATTTTTTAAAAACATATCCTGAGCTTTCCGAATTGCTAACATTAGTACCAGGGAATTAAAATGAAGCTTTGCCCATATCCTTTTAGCAGATTACAAACCAGTAATTATGAAAATAGGTTTGAAAAACTCAGAGGGACATTTCTTCCATGCGTGCCCTCATGGTTTAAAGCTGAATATTTTGATATACCTGCTGAGGAAAATCTTGATGATATTTGGAACGGAAGGCAAGCAGTTGAACTTAGAAAAAGAATGTATGAAGGGGATTTCTCATTTTGTAATAGAGAAGCATGTCAAATCCCACTCTATTCAGTAGAGGAACTTTCAGACCGAAGAGTCGTATTTGCTGAAACGCCAATAACAGAAGAAAATATCGAAGCAATCAAAAAAAAAGATCCCATTATGCCAAGCGGTCAGAGCTCGCTATACTTAACGTCAGATTATACTTGTAATTTAAAATGTCCAATATGTAGAGCGGAAGTCATTCCAAATTCTACTCCAACTGTTTCAGCAATTGAAGAATATGATTATGTTCATCGAAGTAAAAGATCCCTTGAAGTAATAAAAATGGACTGTTGTTAAAAATAACTTTATAAAACTTGTGAATGCTCCAGGTAACATAATACCTGTTCTCGCACCAACAATACAAATTTATAATGTTCTCAATATTGTTGAAATTTTAGACTTTATAGAAGGAATAGATTCTCCCAAATGGGATGATCAACTTACTCCACTTTGTCATTTAACCGTTCTAATGGATCCTCAACATCTTAGTATTCGCCATTTACCGAAGAGAATTAGACAAATTGCTCGGGAGCGGTTGTTAGACTTTAAAAAAAGATCTAGGCTAATCTCAAAAAGTGATAATTACAAACAGCAGTTTAATTTATTAGTTAATACCTTAGCTCATGATGATTTTGTAACTGGTACTGGAAAATCTTCAAAAGATTATTTATCACATTTTCTTCAATACACTCATGATCTCGACAATCAAAGAAAGCAGAGGTTTCAAGACTTTATTCCTGAGCTTTACAAGTTGTTAATGGAAGAAAATATAAAACCTAGTTACCCCAGTGATGATCCTAGGAATTTTACATATTACAAATTCCGCGACACTGGTTTTAGGTTGCATGGTGAAAATAAGCTCGTAGAAGCACTTCAGATGTTTCAAAAGGCATATGAGATGTATCAGGATGATTTAGATCTACTTTTTTCATTAGGAGTTTGCAATAAACAACTCAACAAAAAAAGTGAAGCGTACTTTTTTTTTCAAACTAGAATCTCTAGCGCCTACATTTTACAATAATCTAAAAGAGATTGGTTTGCTGTTAGTTGATGACAAAGAATATGCCAAAGCCCTAATTTATTTAAAACGTGCTAAAGAAAATGCACCAAAAAGTGATATCGATTTTCTCGATAGCTTCATTAATAAATTTGAAAAAGAATAATAGCGATAATAAAGTAAAAATATTGAAACAGCTAAATTTCTTATTTTTTATTTTCTAAGAAATTTTACAATTTAATGATTCTGATTAAAAACCTACTCTTCTAGCTTAAGGATCCATTCTCGCTTTAGATTACATTCTACATCCATCGCCTCATCAAGCCTAATAGATGCTTTTGTAATTAAAATTTCATATTGAGTGATAAGTTTTTTTAGCTCTATCAAAAAGCCTTGGGCAGCTTCTCCAGGCAATAGAGAATTAATCTTAGTAAAATGCTCTTTTTCCAATTTAATTTTTATTCCATTTGGCAGATGTGTTTCAAGAAAAGAAGAACATAAATATTGCCAATCATCAATTTTAGTATTCGGCAATTGATCATTTATAAAAATCAGAGACTTAAAATCTTTTAGTGAATAAACTTTTGAATCTGATGGCTTTCGAGAAAGGATTTTAGATAAAGATATTTCAATGGATCTATTTTTTTTAATTTGGTTTAATTCACTTCTATCATCATGAAGAGATTTATAATTCCAATTAATTTTTCGAATTGTCCAAAAAGTATAAACTACTTCCCAGAAAGCACTATTTTTAATTGCACTTAACTGTTCAAATTCATCAATTGAATATATTTCAGGTGAATCGAGCATAATTAAAATTTTTTTGAGCAACAAAAAATGTTTTAGTAAATCTTTTGAAGAAGAGTTATTCCTTATGACAATAGTTAAATCAATATCTGATAAAAAAGCATTGAAGTAACTCATTTCATTCACTGAATGTCTGGTAACAATCATCACAACATTTTTAAATTTGAGTTTCAAATAAAAACTAAGAATTGGGATTAAAATATAAATATAAATATTGCGAATGAATTGATTGATGAAGCTGAAATCGCCAAGTCGTTTGTATAAAAATAAATTCATTTTCAACAAATTATATACCTAATTTTTCAGATTATCCAAGTATATTTCAAATTAGCTAAAAAGAAGGATTAGTTTAACAACGATTAGGCTAGAGCTCAATAATTGTAGCCAGAATGGATTTAGTCCTTCATAATAAAAGATATTTCCAAAAAATTAACATTTTGTCTTAAATGAAGTACTTCTACTTAATTCAATTTCAGTATTTGGGTTTTCGCTATCACGGTTGGCAAAAACAATCAATAATGATTACAGTTCAATCCACCATTGAATCAAATATTGAAAAAGTATTAAAGCATAAAAAATTTCAAACTTTGGGAGCTAGTAGAACAGATTCGATGGTTTCTGCTGAAACTTCAGTCTTTGAACTCATAGTAGAAGAAGAACTTAACGAAAATTTTTTAAATCTGATGAATCTTAAACTTCCTCAAGACATAAGATTGCTTTCTTGTAAAAGTGTAGATAAAAGTTTTCGAATTATTGGAGCTTTTGCTAAAAAAGAATACCATTATTATTTTTCATTTGGACAAAAACCTCATCCTTTTTCTGCTCCCTTTATAGCTCATTTTAATGAGAATTTGGATATTGCCAAAATGCAAAAAGCAGCGTCATTTTTTATTGGAAAAAATTTTTTTCACAATTATTGTCACAAAGACAGAATTGATAATTTTAATAAAGAAATCTTTATTTGTGAAATAATTCCAAATGAAATCCTTGTAGCTAATTTTTTTCCAAAAGAAAGTTATGTACTTCGCATTCATGGGACCTCTTTTATGAGGCATCAGATCCGCTTAATGATGGGAGCATTACTCAGAGTTGGTTTGAATCAACTGCAACTTAAAGATTTAGAGAAATCACTTCTGAGGGAAATAAATCAAAAAGAAGTGTTTCTTGCCCCTTCAGCAGGTCTTTGTCTTTATCGACTCGAGTAACAAAATAACGTTTAAAATAAAAAATTTGTTTTAGGCAAAAGAGAAAAAGCAAGTATTGCTAACCTAGGCTCAGAATTGACCTTGCAGAGAAAATATTACTCCCCTCCAACATCCTGGAGAAAAATTTATTGTTATCAAAGAGGAGGTAATATTAAAATCGACAAAATAACTCCTTTTTATGAGCTGTATTTAAATTCACCAATGATGGCTACACCTGAAGATGCTTTAACTGAAATTAGACTTCCAATTCAAAAATAATAATATGAGTCTCTATAGGTATCAGCAAAAAGAAACGAGATTAATCGTCCCCCAAAAACATTCCACCGAGGATATTTCCTTCTTCGCTACTTCTTCCGCCACCACCATTAGATATTGGTGCAGCAGCAAAAATGCGAGAAGCTAGGCGAGAAAAAGGAAGTGATTGAATCCAAATTGTGCCGGGGCCTTGAAGAACTGCAAAGAAAAGTCCTTCTCCACCAAATAAGGCAGTTTTAACTCCACTGACAACTTGAACATCAAAATCAATATCTGGTGTATAGGCAACTACACAACCAGTATCAACTCTTAAAATTTCACCAGGTGCTAGTTTTCGCTCAATCACCATTCCACCTGAATGAGCAAAGGCCATTCCGTCGCCTTCAAGTTTTTGCATGATGAATCCTTCACCACCAAAAAATCCAGTGCGCAATCTTTTTTGAAATGCTATCCCAAGTGAAACTCCTTTAGCTGCACATAAAAAAGATTCTTTTTGGCAAATAATTGTCCCTCCGTATTTTTTTAAATCAAAAGGAATAATTTTTCCGGTGTAAGGAGCAGCAAAGGCTACACGTTTTTTATCATTACCCTTATGGGTATAGACTGTTGTAAACATCGACTCTCCAGAGATTAGTCTTTTTCCTGCACCCATAATTTTTCCAAAGAGACCTTTTTGTTCAGCTGAACCGTCGCCAAAAATGGTGTCCATGAAAATGCCGTCTTCCAAGTACATCATACTTCCAGCTTCACCGATGGCCGCTTCACCTGGATCGAGTTCGATCTCTACAAATTGCATATCATCACCGTGAATAAAATAATCAATTGTATCCATTGACATAAATCTTCTCCTATTAAATTTTAGTTATTTTATAATGAAACAAAGTCTGCTGGAAGTTTTTTTAAAGCCAAAATTCTCAGCTTCTAACGAGGACTTTGATATTTAAGTCATAAACTTATTTGCGCATCAAAGCAGAAAATAAGTTCATATCTTGTGTAATATTATATTTCGATACTAGTGGCTTGGGTTGTAGTCGTCTCAGGAGCGAGAATAGGGACTTATCTGGGCGGCATGATACTGGATGATGGTTTCTCGAGTATCAGAAATGGGGAGCCATTCAGGTTATGACCAGCTAGTTAAAAATCCTAAGAACGTTTAATTTTAATCTCTGCAATCTTTTGGAGATTCGATTTTCAACAAACGAATTCTATCACGTGCTGTCAATTCATCAATTTGTACTTTGCAGGCATTTTTTCGAAGGAGCAAAAAGGTAAAATTAAATGGCGATGGACAATTATCCGTTTCGATATTAAGAGTTTTCCAATAACCGCTGGGCTTCTCCTGCGTTTGACTGGATTGATTTATGATTCGAAATGCATGACCCAGTTTAGATTCAATTAATACAACAGCTGCATCTAGACAATAATCACCCGTCAAGCTGCTTCTTTGGGGGACGATAGAATTGGATACGATTGGCATATCAAGAAGATTTTTAGGGATCTGTTTTATGAGTTTATCCGCCTGTGCCTGTTCATCGCTATTTAGTTCTGCGTAACCACGATCAATAGACCATCCATAACCCCATCGCCAGCTGAATGGGAGATTGGTGTCTCCACCGGCCCTAACTCCAAGATACATTGCTTCACCCAAGGCATTGCCCGCTTTTTCAGTAATACATTCTTGCAAACCAAGATCTGCTTTCTTGCGCTCTTTAAATGTACCTCCCCGCCAATAATGGACGTCATGCTTAATGCAGCAATCTAGCCAGAGATTTTCATCATTAAATGGAATACCATTGGGGAAGCTTGAGCAACCATCGGATGTGAAAGGTTTAAGAATGTTTCGCATTTCATTTGTAGCGGCTTCATTCGATGATGGAACTCGCTTTATGGAGGCACAAGAGGAAAAGAGCATAAAAACACAGCATAGTACGAAAATTCTATTCATTTCTTATCCCCAATAGTTTTCGGGAGCATTCATCCTATGGTTCGGATTATTTTTGAAATTCTTTATTACTTATGCTCATTTTTATTTTATTAAAAGTTAATAGTACGTGTCTGCCGAATTTAATGTAAATGTTCGTCTTTGATAACAGGAATCGGCTCTTTTGGATTTTCAGACATTTAGCTTGAATTTGGATCGAATTGCAAAGGTCAAGTGACCAAAGGGGCTCACTCTAGATTACTCTCTAACGAAACTGACTCCGGAGGAAAAAAGTAGCGGAGGAAAATTCCGCAGGAAAATCGGTTTTTCCTCCGGTTCGCTACAATTGAGTTGTTGCATTTTTTGCAACAACTCCTCCCCGGTATTTATTCTAAATTTTCGAATAGTTTAATTTTATTTTTTTCTTTTCACTGCTTTTTTCTTTGGGAGAGCAATTTTCTTAGCCGCACTCTCTTCAAAAACTTTGGCCTCTACTACAAGCTTATCAAAGTCACTCACAGGGGTAGTGGCCTCAATATGACGACGCTTCTCTTCATATTTCTCTAATTCAGCTTCAGCAAGCTTCTTCGCCACCTCTGCCGATACCTTGCCAGCGTTGGTGAGCAAATCCTTCTTATTGAACTTTAAAAAGCCATCTAAACGATCGGCCCAGTCCTTCATTGTCATGGACTGATCTTCTTCAGCTTGTTGTTCAGCATAATCGAGGTACATGGTTACAAAGCGGTTGAGCTTTCTAAGCTCGGCTTATCAGAGGAAGCCCTTTCGCTGATAAGTTCAGCCAAGGTATGACCATGAATAGCCCAATGAAGTTTATTCTGGACTGTTGCATAGAATTCTTCAGTGACTAGAGACTTTTGATCGTAGTCGATGCTGGTGGCATAGATATCTGTGATCTTCTGATAAAACTGACGCTCAGAAGTCCGAATGTCTCTAATGCGCTCAATGAATTCTTGAAAGGAATTTTTCCCAAAAGAACGACCATCTTTTAATCTCTCATCATCAAGAACAAATCCCTTAACTAAGAACTCATTTAATTGGGCAGTCTTTCGACTTCTCTTGCGCCCTCGCGTTGAACTATCCGGAATTTCCGGATAGTTGCCTCCGGTACAAGTTCATTCTCATCATAGATATTTATCAAATGCTCATTAATAGTCTTCACTGAGACTTGGTATAGATCAGCAATCAATTTTTGAGAAAGCCAGACCGTTTCATTTTCAATTCTAACCTGAAGCTTGGTTGTGCCATCTTCGCTTTGGAAAAGAGTTACTGCATTCACAAATTTATTGTCACTTTTATTTTTTTCATTCTACCTCTAGACCTGGGTAAATCGCCAATACACTAATCTTATTTTTCGATGATATTGGAGCATTCACCTTCAAAATATGAGTAACAACCTTTCTTCGTTTTTATTTTATCCCAAGTCCATGATTTAATTTTTTGGCCATTTTTATCGTTATCATATTCACCACCTTCTCCATCTAGGCAGACAATTTTTTGTCCCTTGGTGATTCTCTGCCAATCTTTAAATATTCTTCGACAATAAAAAACTGGATAGGCCCTTCGTCCTGTATAAACTTGAATCTCACTTTCATGATTAACAATATAGTTAAGATCACAAACAACATTAGGTTTCAGTTTGGGATTTTCTGGATCGTCATCGGTCCAAGTTCTGTATTTTAATTTGACATCTTTCAATGGAAAACATTGCCAATATAACGCCGAAGAAAACTTATTTGGATCATATGGTTTAGAATCACGTCTAGAATTGTCGTAAGCTAAATCATTATCGGTAACAATTCCATAGGACTCAGTAAGCAATCTATTTTTATAAAGTTCTTGAATTAGATCATTGTTGTTTTGAGTGGTGGATGATCCTACATGTCTGATAAAACTTATAGTTAAAGCTTAATAAAGCCACGCATAGCTAACCACAGAGACGTGAAGAGATTTTTAAATTTTATTTATTTTAGTAAAGTGCATCTTTTGATTTTGCACTGATTTTACTTGATAAAGATAAATCATCAATAGAAATTTCACCTTGAGTTTCACTGATTTCAAATTTCTTTTCGTTTTCAGTTAGTGGAATGAACGAGAGTGTATAATCGTGAAGTTCATTCATGCTTACATTTAAGCAAAGATCACTTAGTCTTGAAATTCTTTTTAGAAGTCGTTCTCCTATAAAAGAATTTGATATCACTTCAATGAAAATAACATCATTTTCATTTACTGAAATTTCTAATTTTTCATATTGAATAGTAGAAATTGCTTCACTTATTATTCTACTAATTGTGTTCGTATCCATCCGACTAATCCTCTATATGCTACAAATAAATCATCAAAATCACCGGGATCTAGGTTCATAAACTCATATCGCAAGTTTACGTTCCACTTACCATGAATCAGCTCCCAATATTTTACCATGTTATGATGCCTGTTTATATGACCCAGTAAATATTTCTCGCCCCTATTTTTTATGTTGGCAAGAATAACAATATCATGAACCAGAGGATATGAAATTTCTTGCTTGCTCAAGGCAGCTTTCATTATTTTCTCAAGCGCAAAATGGCTTAATTCAATAGCTTGATCATATTTTTCATTATCCATTAAAATATTAGCCGATTGAATATCTTCAATCGATCTTTGTCTTAATGTTTCATAAATACTCAAATAAACCCCGTATTATTAAAAATTAAAGGTTAGGGGAATTCCCCCTAACCTAACTCTATCTCACTGAAATAACATTGTCTAAATTTTGGTTTGGTAACAAATCAAAATTTGAAGTAACTCCTTTCACATCAACCCCCGACATTCTCAGATAAATCTGAAAGGTCTTAAGATCCGACCAGCCTCCCATTCTCATTACCTTTAAAGGCTCTACCCCTTGGGATAAAAGATGAGTTGCAAAACATGCTCTCAGTGTATGAAAAACCACCACTTTTTTAATACCAATACTTACTAAAAATCTTCTCAATACAACACCAGCGTTCCCATTTTTCCATTCTGGAAAATTTGGCAATACATGATTGTCATTTGGACGCTCACGGCGAAGCTCAATTAATAAATTTTTCAACTGCCCATTAACATCTACATTTCTCCAGGTTCTATTTTTAGTACATTTAATACCTTTTATTTTTTTATTAAATGATTTAGAAACCTGAATAATACTGTTGTCCATATCTACATCTTCCCACTCTAAGGCCATCAGCTCACCACTTCTCATCCCAGTTAAAAGGGCATTGCCCAAATAGGATACCAAGGATGATATCTAATCTTGGACTCAAATTTATGACAATGTAAGAAAGCAGCACCGCCTTTGGGCGTAATCCACTTTGGGCCTCATCTAGGCAAAACCTAGCGTGCCAGCAATTAAGCGTGTGGATATTAAAATGTTT
>CANFNL010000068.1 GCA_947448205.1 Bacteriovoracaceae bacterium | reverse complement strand
TTAAAATGAGGATATAGCTCTTTTTCTCGTAATTAATCGTGTATCTTTTTTCTAGAAAAATATGGTGCTTGCTCACAACTCTTGGAAGCTTTGCCTCTTGATAATCTGTTTGTAGATAAAGATTGGCAAAGCTAGCAACGCTATAAAAAAATAATGAAAATAGTATAATAAAAAATTTCATTTTAATTCCGATTCATGAGTACAGAGTGGCGAATAAGATCAATTTTAGAAAAATCTAAATCAGCTACTCCAACTTTTTCTCCTTCGTCTAAATCTAATAAAATGTCTCCCCAGGGATCAACTACCAAAGAATGACCATAAGTTTGAATCTTGTCATTGTGATGGCCCCATTGGGCAGCTGCAACGACAAAACACTGATTTTCTATTGCTCGAGCGCGAAGCAAAGTGTGCCAATGGGCTTTTCCAGTTGGTACAGTAAACGCTGCCGGGTAGGTAATAATCTCGGCTCCATTCATTCTGTAGTGAAGACCCATCTCACTAAAGCGCATATCAAAACAAATACCTAATCCAATTTTATGAGAATCAATCTCAACTATTTTATAATCGCTTCCCGCAGTATAATTTTTAGCTTCCGAAATTTTTTTATTGGGAAGATCACAGGCGAATAAATTAATTTTATCATAAAAGCCTAAGTCATTTCCAAATTTATCAAAATTATAAGCACGGTTAACCACTTTTCCATTATGCAAGCTGGCCGCTGATCCCCCAATAAGGGCGATTTCATTTTCG
The DNA here is from genome assembly GCA_947448205.1 of Bacteriovoracaceae bacterium. Lineage (GTDB taxonomy): Bacteria > Bdellovibrionota > Bacteriovoracia > Bacteriovoracales > Bacteriovoracaceae > Bacteriovorax. The sequence continues at coordinate 13,457 of CANFNL010000068.1, read as the reverse complement.
GTAGCTAATTTTTTAATTTCATTGTAATGCATATTTCCAGGTTCAACTAGATAAGGAGTAGGTGTGATTCCATCGCTCATGGAATAAAAAACTTCTGGTAAAAAGGCTGCTATGGCACCTAGCTTTTTTGCTTCAGACAATTGATTTTGGATTGTCTCTAAATTCGTTTTATACTCAAGAGCAGATGTTAGTTGAATTACGGCAATTTTCATTTATGACCTCATGTGTGTAAGGCTATCTTAGCCATTTTTTAATTTAATGTGTACTATTTACTAAATAAATTAATACCGGGAAATTTCGTGAATACTTTAAAAAAATATCAGTGGTCTATTTTATTAATGTTTTTCATAGTAACGGCTCAGCTACTTTTTTCACAATTCTATCAAAATGATAAAACCACTATTGCTATCCGCTTTGTTAAGCTTATAGAGACCAATCATGACTTCTCGGGCAAAGGAATGCTCTGCTTGGATTTCGATGGTCATATTCATGAAAAAAATTCCTGGGCAGAAGAGCCACCCGTATTCCATTTTGTTGGGGTGCTCTTAAGTAAAATAATGCCTCAAGCATTCTTCATTAAATTTTATCCGGTATTTCTCTCCAGCTTTATAGTGTTTGGAATACTTATGCTGGGAGGAGTGTATTTTCCCAAGTTATACGAAAAAAATACCTGGGCTTTTGTATTACTGATTGCCTACACACCCATTATTAATATTCATTTTGCTAAATTTGTCCCTGATCTTTTATCTTTTGCTTTAATGATTTGGTCTATCTATTTCTATGAAAAGAAAATGCCGACATGGTCTTGGCTTTTCGCACTCTTCTCTGTCACAACTAAGGCCTTAGCGATAATAGGATTCTTTTTTTATTTTTTAGGTAAACTACTATCCAATGAAGAAAATCTAAAGCTATCAAAAAGGATTATAAAATACTCATTTTGGGGCTTAACTCTAATCCCTTCGTTGTATTGGTTTTGGATTATCAAAAAAAATAATTGGGACTCACCATTTTTTCAAACAAGTATTAATTTTAATCAACATACTGGTGGGACAGACTTTAAAAAAGCACTCACTCTCCACTACTGGGCAAGGTATATTACTTTTGTTATCACTCGTGGCGTTTCATGGCCGGTCTTTTTTATTACTTCATTTGAAATCTTCCAAGGGTTAAGACTCAAAAACCTAAACAAAATGGATAAATCTTTTTTGATTTTTTTAGCGGGCTCGCCACTCTATTGGCTCTTGATTCGTGCCCAATCCTCAGATCCATGGAAAAGCTTTTATCTCATCTTACCTTTTCTTTATTTTGCTTTTAGATTTTTGGAGCGCCAAAAGAGTCGTATAGTTATTATTTTTAGCTTAATCGTTTTTTTAACTTCAGTTACACTAGTAAAATACAGCATCGACACGACTAAAAACTTTACCGCTACCGATAAAAATTTGGATGTCATGCTTGCTTGTGACTATTTTGAAGCCACTAAAAGAATGAATGATAAAAAGCACTAGATTAATTCTTAATAAATTTTCCGATGGCGCAATAATCAAAGCCCTCGGATTGAACTTTTTTAGTGTCGTAAAGATTTCGTCCATCAAAAATAACTGGCTTGTTAAGGCGAGATTTAATTTCAGCAAAATCCGGTGTATTAAACTCTCTCCACTCCGTCATCGTGATAAGTGCCTCGGCTCCATTTAAGCAGTCGTACTTATTTTCAAATGACTTTAGCTTACCGTTTGTTTCAGGATGCTCTTTTTTCATCACATCAAGGAAGTTTTCGCTGGCAACTGGATCAAAGAAGTGAACGGTTGCACCAGCACCGATGAGTTTCTGGGCCATTGTTATAGCTGAAGCTTCTCTGACGTCGTCAGTATTAGCTTTAAAAGCCACTCCCCAAAAAGCAAAAATTTTATTTTTTAAATCTTTGCCATATTTATTTTGAATTTTTTCAAAAACATAAGTTTTTTGTTCATCGTTAACTTCTTCAGTGGCATTGATAATCTTCAACTGCATCCCATAATCCTCAGCCGTTCTCATCAGGGCCTTAACGTCCTTTGGAAAACATGATCCACCATAACCAGGACCAGGATATAAAAAGTGTCCACCGATTCTTTTATCAGATGAGATCCCTTTTCTAACTTCTTCGATATCCGCTCCCGTTTTATCACACAAACGAGCTATCTCGTTAATGAAAGAAATTTTTGTCGCTAAGAATGAATTGGCCGCATACTTACTCATTTCAGCGGAAAGATTACTCATGCCGTAAATCGGATTTCCTTGTCGCACAAGTGGTGCATACAACTCTTCCATTGCTTCAAATCCAATTTTATCTTGGTGTCCTATAATAACTCGATCTGGTCGCATGAAATCTTCGACAGCTGTCCCTTCTTTCAAAAATTCTGGATTATTAACTAACTGGAATTTTTTATTAGTATTTTTAGCAATTAGGTTTCTAATTTCAATATTTGTCCCAACTGGAACCGTCGACTTGATAACAACTATCGCGCCTTCCGATAAATTCTTTGCGACTTCAGTCGCTGCAGCACTTAAGTATTTTAAATCAGCACGGCCATCCTCAGCCGATGGAGTTCCCACTGCTAAGAAAATTGCTTTCGCCTCTTTAACCGAATCGTAATTGAGAGAAAAATGCAATCTTCCCGCCTTTATATTTCTTTCAAGTAATTCATTTAAACCTGGTTCATAGATAGGAGATTTACCTTCTTTAAGCATTTCAATTTTTTTAGGATCAATATCGATGCAGGTCACGTTATGACCAATTTCAGCAAAACACGTTCCACTTACCAACCCAACATAACCCGTTCCAATAACTGATACTTTCATAGATTCTCCTAATAATACTGGCCCCAAAAGATTAGCACTAAGCTTATAAATATGCTAAAAATATATATGATTAAAACCTTGCTAAAAATATTTTTCTCATTGGGAATTATCTACTGGCTTGCTCATAGCGGAAAGATTGACTTAACGCTTATTAGCCAATCTCTCAAGTCCGGTCCCCAATGGATTTTTGCCCTTATGTTATTGTTTACTCAATTTAACCTGGCCAACTTTAGATACAAAATCCTTTTAGAATCTAAGAAAAATAACAGTATTCCTTATTTCAAATTAGTTCCCATTAATTGGATTGGACTCTTTTTTTCTTCAGTGCTTCCAGGGGCGGTCACTGGCGATATCATTAAAATGGTCTATGTGAAAAAATTAGATAGCAGCTTTACTAAAACCTTCTTAGTAACTTCAGCTTTAATCGATCGCATTTTAGGTCTATGTGCGCTTTTATTTTTGGCAGGAGTTTTTAGTCTCATTTATTATTCTGAAATCATACAAATTTCACCTAAAATGAATTCCATTATCATGGTGAATTTTTTACTTTTTCTTGCTTCTGTTTTGGGGTTTATGGTACTTTTTTCTCCTCGCAAATTTCAGCATTGGATTCAAAAGATAGTTTATAAAATTCCTAAAATCGGTCACCGAGTACAATCTATTATTGAACAAATCTTTTTTTGGAAATCATTTAAAAAAGAATTACTGCAAGGTTTCCTCATCAGCATCGTGGCCCAATTTTGCTCCATCATTGCCTTTTGGGTTATCACTTCTCCTTTTTATACAGGACACCTGCCACTTCCTTATGTCTTTACCTTTATTCCTATTGGATTAATTACTATAGCCATCCCAATCTCGCCAGCTGGATTAGGTGTGGGCCACGCTGTCTTTCAAAACTTATTTGCATTAGTTCAAATCAACAACGGAGCGTCGCTGTTTAATCTCTTTTTTCTTTGTGCTTTAAGCTTGAATTTAATAGGAATCATTCCCTATCTGCTATTGTCGGAAAAATCTAAATAAACTGATTTTTTAAGCCAATATTTTTTTCGGATAATTTCAGTGTTAGATAAAAATCAGGACTCCACTCTATCGCAATTTTTGAGAGCATTTTTTTTGGTACATTTGACTTAAAAAAGAATTTATCCAAAAATCGCTGATCTATTACAACGACACTACTATTGAGCTTTTCTTTACTTATTTGTTTTGTCGTACTCAACCAATAAATATTTTTTGCCTTAATTGAAGACAGAAAGCTTTTAGTATATTTTTCGGGATTTCCAACAATATAAACTTCCAAAACTTCAGGTAATTCAAAAATATCATTCATGCGAAGAATTCGCTCTTTCATTACATTTGGGTGACTGCCAAAATACTTTATGACTAGGGACTGATCTTTATCTCTATCTTTGGCATTATAATATTTGGATTTAGTCGCATCGGCATCGTAGAGCTTGCTCATATCTTCCATTTTATTTTTATATATGGACTGATCTCTCACATGACCATAATGAAAGACTCGAACATTACTTTGAAATATTTTAGTTTGCCCCAAAAAACCTTGAGCATCACCATATGAGAGGATGGAAGATTTCAATTTTATTGCTCTTATTTCTTGAGGATACCAATTTTTAGCAACGGCCAGATGATGATGGGTTTGCCAAAAATGCAAATAGCGAAAGGCAATGGCATCGCAGCCTTCAACTTCAGCCTTTTCTAAATCTTGTTTTAATAATTCATAATCATCTTGATGAAGAACTTCGTCAGCCTGAAGATAAATCCCCCATGCATTTTCATCATCTCCATGTTCAACTCGCAAAACTTCTAGAGCTTTGTTAGTTTCCACAGAAAGAATATGTCCTTTTTTAATACTCATATCCCAGATACTTGGAATAATTTTGACTGAAGGAATTTTTTTAATTTCTTCTTCTGTGTTATCTTCTCCACGATCAAGAGCGAGATAAATATTTTTTACAACTGGAACAAGTGAGAGTAAAGATTCTTTAAACGAGTAATCATACTTCACCCCATTTCGAAGCAATGTGAAGCCGTAGAGATTAATCAAATTTAAAAATCTTCGTAGCGTCTACGTGACCGTAGCGGATCCATTTAGTTTTAAAGGATTCAATTTTTAATAAAAATTTTAATTCTTCACCGGGATTTTTGAGTTTGCGAACTTTTTTACACTCTTTCTTTAATATGGCCCGCACATCTTTAGGAATCACACAAAGGCCACTCATTAAATGATTGTTGGTATCAAATGAGAGAACTCTACCGACAAAAATATCGTCTTTGATAATTGAAGGAAGCGACTCTCCTTTAGGAAGAAGTATTTTTTTATCATGTAACATATCGTAGAGAACATCATAGCCTCTAAGATTTTTTCCAACATATTCAAAAAGAGAATAGTTAACACTTGAGAGTGATTTGGCTAAAAAATCATCAATTTGATTATTAATAAGGTAGTCACTAATGACCGTTCTGGTTCCGCGCTTAGAAATAAATTGCAATACGTACCACTCATTAAATGAATTCATACGAGCTTCAAAATCATCATCATCATCATTGGCTTGACCTGTGATTGTGAAATATTCTTTCTTAGCTTCTAAAAGTGTTTCGTAATGATTTCCTTGAGTGTAAATTTCAAGGGCTTTTAAAAAATGTTCTTTGAGTGACGGGTTCATATAATCCTTTATTAACCAGTTAAATCGAAATCCTATTCGTCGGTTTTAAGTACAGCGAGGAACGCTTCTTGCGGAACTTCTACTGAACCAACCATCTTCATGCGCTTCTTTCCTTCTTTCTGCTTTTCAAGAAGTTTTCTTTTTCTAGAAATATCACCGCCGTAACATTTAGCTAAAACGTTTTTACGAAGGGCCTTAATAGTCTCGCGCGCCACTATTTTAGCACCAATGGCAGCTTGAACTGCAACATCAAATTGCTGACGATCAATTAATTTTTGTAATTTCTGCACTAGGTCGCGACCTTTATAGAAAGAATTGTCGCGGTGACATATAATCGACAATGCGTCAACGTTGTCTCCGTTAAGTAAAATATCAACCTTCACCATATCCGAAACTTGATAATCTTTAAATTCATAATCCATAGAGGCATAACCCTTAGTTAAGCCTTTGAGTTTATCGTAAAAATCAAAAACCATCTCCGATAGTGGCAGATCGTAAATAACTTGAACTCGCTCTGCTGTAATATATTTTATTTCGTTTTGAATCCCGCGGCGCTCTTCACACAAAGTGATCATTCGTCCAACATATTCATTAGGACAATGGATACTCAAATGCACCATAGGCTCACTTACCGATTGAATAAGTCCTGGATCGGGCATCTCACTGGGATTAGAAATTGTTAATTCCGTTCCGTCATTTTTTAAAACTTTGTAACTAACAGATGGCGCTGTTGAAATAAGTAGCAGCGCGAATTCACGCTCCAGTCTTTCTTGGATTATATTCATATGCAGAAGTCCTAAGAATCCACATCGAAAACCAAATCCAAGGGCCGCGGAACTCTCGGGCTCATAAGTAAAAGACGCATCGTTGAGGGCAAGTTTTTCTAGTGCATCTTTAAGATTTTCATAATCAGTAGACTCAACAGGAAAAATCCCACAAAATACCATGGGCTTGACTTCCATGTATCCAGGGACATTTGGAGTCTCTTTTTTGTTGGCATGAACAATAGTATCGCCAACACTGACGTCACGAATAGTTTTAATACCACACACCACCATTCCTACTTCACCGGCCGTAAGAGAATCAAGTTCAGTAAAAAAGGGCGAGTTAACTCCTAATTTTAAAACTTCATATTCCATACCGGCATTTTTTAAAAAGACTTTATCTTTTTTTCTTAATGTTCCTTCAACCACTCGAACGAGAATGACAACCCCTTGGTAATTATCAAACCAAGAATCAAAAATGAGGGCTTGCAAATCTGTATCTGGTCTTCCCACGGGAGGCGGGATTTTTAAAACAATGGCTTCGAGTAGGTCTTCAATTCCCAAACCACTTTTAGCAGAAACTAAACAAGCTTCGCTAGTATCAATTCCAATAATATCTTCAACTTCTTTTCGGACGCGCTCAGGATCTGCGTGGGGCAAATCAATTTTATTAATAACTGTCAAAATTTCCAAATCATTATCGATGGCCATATAAACATTGGCTAATGTTTGAGCTTCAACCCCCTGAGAAGCATCGACAACTAAAAGCGCTCCATCACAAGAGGCTAAGGATCTTGAGACTTCGTAGGTGAAATCCACATGGCCGGGAGTATCGATCAAATTAAAATAATAGATGTTTCCATCTTTAGCCTTATAAGGAATACGTACTGCTTGAGCCTTGATAGTGATCCCACGTTCACGCTCAAGTTCCATATTGTCGAGCAGTCGGTCTTTTTTCTCCCGATTACTGACGGCCATAGTGGCTTCCATAATTCTATCGGCTAAAGTGGACTTGCCGTGATCAATATGAGCGATGATTGAAAAATTGCGAATAAACTTTTGATCCATTATTGCCTGCATTTAGATTGAATTAGGGGACGCAAGAGCATATCATTAGAATCTAAATCAGGAAATCTTAAAGAAGTAATTATGACAATAGACTTTCGCATCGAACATATCGACCCTCTAGGCCAAGGCGTTTCAAAAGCCGCCTCAAAAGAAGAAGGGCCTATTACTTTTATCAAAAAAACTCTTCCAGGAGAAAGTGGGACCGCCACCGTTTACTCAGAGAAAAAGGGAGTTCGATTTGCTAAACTCAATAAACTTAATACTGTGGCAGCAGAGCGAATTGAGCCGGAATGTCTTCACTATAACGAGTGCAATGGCTGTGATTACCAACACACTAATTACCAAAAAGAACTGGAATATAAAAAAGCGGCTCTTGCTCGACACCTTTTTAAATTTCCAAAAGTTGAAATAACTGTTCATGGTGCAACTCGCCGCTTAGGTTACCGCAACCGCATTCAGCTTCATTATGACAAAAAGAAAAAATTATTGGGTTTATTAGACGAGAAATTAAATATTTTACCCGTCCCACAATGTAAAATTATCGATCCGAGTATCGCTTTCGAGCTGCGTGCGCTCTATGCTGAAAACAATTGGCTAAAAATCCTGGCAAAAGAGCCTCCAAAAGGTCATTTAGAAATTTATGCCAAAGAAAAAGATGCTGGCCATAACGTTAAGCTTTCATTTAACCGCCCTTATGCCGACGGTGGTTTTACTCAAGTTAATTTTGAAATGAATGAAAAGTTGCGCGATTGGATTCAAAAGAAAACTAACGAAGTCATTCCTCCCAAGTCAGTCATTTACGACCTTTTTGGAGGTAATGGAAACCTGACGGCCAAATCCAAAAACTCTTCAATTGTTATAGATAAATACAGAAAAGCTCCCGATCATGCCAATCATCAAAAGTTTTTCTCAATCGACCTATACGACAAAATGGCAATCAAGTCATTGATCGCCCTAAAGGATCAAGGCGTTGCTAGACCGAGTTGGTTAATCATTGACCCACCTCGCTCAGGTTTGAAAAATTTAAATGCTTTTCTCACTGAATTTAAGCCTGAGGGCTTTGTCTATATAGCCTGCCAAGCGACAAGTTTTACTCGCGACACTCTCCCAATACTGAACAATTATGATCTAGTGAGTGTTGATCTCTTTGATCTTTTTCCTTCGACTCAGCATTTTGAAACTGTAGGCATATTTACAAGAAGAAAAAATAACGAGTAAGATAGAAACTAGTCTATTGATCTTTTAGGATATGAGGTTCTAAATGGAAAAACACCACGGATTTATCGGATGTCTCCTCTTTTCAGCACTTCTATTGGCTTCTTGCGCTAGCAATGAATTAGTTGAAAAAACGGTCGTGCAAAAAAAAGCTGAAATTTATTACGGCCAAGGAACTAACGATTTAGTTAAAAAGAATTATTCTCAAGCCTTAGTTAATCTTTTGAAAGCTCGCGACTTCGATAGAAATGATAGTCAAATAAGAAACAATCTTGGAATGGCTTATTACTTCCGTGAACAACCAGAATTGGCAGAAAAAGAATTATTAACGGCCATAAAATTAGATGAAAAAAATACCGATGCTAAAGTTAATCTCGGTACCATCTACTTAGAAAAAAATCGTCTAAAAGAAGCTCGTGCTTTATACGAACAATCCCTTCAAGACTTAACATATCAAAACCAATTTAGAAACTACTTTAACCTTGCTATCCTCAATCTAAAGGAAGGAGACCGCAAAGAAGCCTACGAGCTTTTATTTAAATCAATTAAGGAAAAAGAAGATTATTGTCCTGCCCATTTCAAACTAGGTGAAATGTATTTCGAAGAATATAAATTCCAACAAGCACTCTCATCATTTATTGAATCAAGTAAAGGAACTTGTGTTAGCGAACCTGCTCCTCATTACCAACAAGCCCTATCGCTCATCAGTTTAAATCGCTTTGAAGAAGCTAGAATAAAATTAAAAACACTCGTGGAAAAATTTCCCAAAACTCCATTTCATTCATTAGCTCTAAATCAATTAAAAAAAATATCTGAAGAACTCAAAATGCAAGCTTCTACTAAAAGCTTTCAAACAGAAACAATTAAAGAATCTAAAACAACAGAATCACCAAACTTTTAAAAATTATGACAGAAAAAATGAATCAAGAAATTCAATCCCAAATAAATCCTGAAATAAATCCCGAAGCCATTATTAATGAAGAGGCCAGAGTTCCCTTGGAGGAAATAATAACGACTCCAAAGTTAACTATTGGAGAGCTGCTTAAAAATCGCCGTGAAGAAAAAGGGTTAAATTTAAAAACTATTTCACAACAGACAAAAATTCACATGGGTTTATTAGAATACTTGGAAAATAACCAATTGGATAAACTCCCAAGTCGCACCTACGTCCGTGGCTTCGTTAAGTCAGCAGCCAAGATTTTGGGAATCAATCAAGATATTGCTCTCGAAGCCCTAGATAACACATATAATAAAGAAGCTAAGATCATTAAAAAAGAAATTCCCAATTTAGCCATGAGAAGCCAGACTGCTCGCAATACCTTATCGACAATGAGCACTACGCCTATGGAAACCGTTAAGAGCATGACGGCCTCTTCCAGTACTTTTTTAGCCAAAGCTGCTGTCGTTATTTTGCTTGTTGGAGTAGTCGGCTTTAATATTAAAAATCTCGCAGATCGTTCTGCTGAAGAGCATTTAAAATTACCAAAAGTTTTTACAACTATTCATCAAAAAATCAAGACACCACCCAAATCTGTCGTTCCAAAAATTGAACGCAAGTTGACTGAAGCGGATTTACTAAAAGTTGATCCAATAAAAGTTAATTTAATTGAAGAGAAAAAAGTTTCTAATCAAAAAACTGAAGTAACTATAAATGAAGTAAGTCTAAAAAGTATTTCACTCGGGGAAAAGCAATTTGCAGAAGATCATTCTATTTCCAACGAGAAATTAGAAGAAATTTTTCCTTTGCGCTACCGAGTACATGTTACAAAGGGTATTGAGAATCTTTATATAAATGCCTTAGATGGTGATTCTTGGATTACTTATAAAGTTGATGATAAAGAGATTAAAAAATACGTTCTAAGACAAGGCAGAAGTGTATTTATCCGTGGTGAAAAAGTTCGACTTTTTCTTGGAAATACTAAATCAGTAAAGGTTTTTTATAACAACAAACTGATTAGTTTAAATGCTAAGGGTAATGTGAAAAACTTAGTATTCCCAGATGAACTTAAAACTAAATATATGAATCCACTATTTATTTTTCAAAAAGATGGCACTGCCATAACGAGTGAGGAATATTTAAAGAATAATCAAAAGCTTCCAGAGTCAAAAAAACCTGGAGCTGCTGTATTACCTACACCTGTTATTAAAAAGCTCTAACCGGCCCAGTCGAGTTTGATATAATAATAAAGACCGACAAAAAATAAAATAAAGCTAGCACCGTAATTTGCAATCTCAGGATCTAATTTCCCGCCCTGAGCAAGACTGATCATAAAAAAATAGATGATGTAATATCCCAATAAAATAACAAGTGCCCGAACAGTATTATTTGTCCCACTACCTCTTTGGCGCTTAATCCCCAAAGAAAAGGCAACAAAAACAAAGAAGATAATTTGTGGAAAAACGGCATAGCGAGAATATAATTCAACCTCAGTTCTGTAGTATGTTAATTTCTTATTTAGAGTCTCTTCTGCACTAACTTTTAACTTTTTTGCTGCTAAAAAAATCTCTCTCTTTTGTTCAATAATTTTTACCAATTCACCATTCGTTTTCATGCTATCTTTTTCCATTAAGGAAGTTGCATAATCGGAATTAAAAACTGGAAAATCATATTCTTTAAATAAGATTTTCTCGACCTCCACCCCTGACTCGTTTATCTTAATAATGTTTCCATCATTTAAGTGAAGACGCAAACTAGGAGCATGCCACTGATCAGCGTAAAGCTTGATAAGCGAGCCCGATTTTGCAAAAATAATTTTTTGTTCGGTTTTATTTTTATCGAGGACATGTAGGAAAACGATTTTAAAATTATTGCCGTCATTGGTGACACTTTCTGCAAATAAAGTCGCATTAGGAATATCGGTAAAAAACTGTCCTGATTTAATACTAGATAGCATTCCCGCTGAAGTCAGCTTAACGATAGTGTTTTTAAAAGCTGCATTAGCTTTGGGTATAAAGACGCTGTAGAGAGAATTAACTGTGAGAGCCAATATTAAACTTATTACCAGAAATGGCATATAAATTTTAAACTTAGTTATGCCAAATGAGCGCATAGCGATGATTTCTGAATCTTCACTTAATTTATTCAAGGTGTAGATAGTGGCAAAGAAAATAGCCAGTGGCACGGCCAAGGGAAAAAAAGACACACTTAAATTAGTGACCATTGAGGCTATAGTTGATAGCTCAACCCCCTTGTTGACGATAAGACCTATGATTCGAAACATATAAAAAGTTATCAAAAAAGCGACAAAGAAAACAAAGCCCAGTACGAAGGGTGGAATGAAATTGGAGGCAAGATAGCGAGTAGTTACTTTTATCATAGATTGTGTTATTTTAGCCCAAATATGAATTTTTGAACAAATTATTACTCATAACCCTGAAGGAGTCCTATGAAAATTACTTTAAGCTTTGAAGCAAAACAATCAAGTACTGAGCTTCATATTTATTCGTGCTTTAATAAAAGCAATGAAACTAAGGCGACTAAAAAGGTTGCAGCAAAATCAGAAAAAGTTCTCTCTCACTCTCATTGGCCAAGTGAAATTAAAGAAGCTTTTGATCACGCAGTATCTTCAAAGCATTTTAAAGCTGAAGCAGGTGAATCTATTTCACTTACGCTAATGAATGGTGCTGCTGTACTTGTTGTAGGCCTTGGTGATAAAGCGAAATTAACAAAAGAAGTTCTGAGAAAGCAAATTGCTAATACCTATAAAGCTATTTCAAATAAATTTGAAGATGCGACTCTTTACCTCGATGGCTTTGTAGTAAAAAGCCATGCAGATGAATCGATTTCGGCCATCGTAGAATCGCTTACCATGACTTCTTATGTTTTTGATCGTCACTTGAGCACAAAGAAAAAAGCAAAACTTCAATCAGTCATCATTGCAACAAGTGAAAAAAAATCTGCCGCAAAAAAACTTGAAGCTGCTCTTCATGAGGCACTCACTGTTGGTCAATGTATCAATGTAGCTCGTGACTTTGTAAACGAAGCTCCAAATCATTTACACTCTGAAAGTTATGCTAAAGAAATTGAAAAAGATGTTAAAAGTCTAAAACATGTAAAAATTAAAGTTCTTGGAAAAGCAGAACTTAAAAAAGAAAAAATGGGAATGTTTCTTTCGGTAAATGCTGGATCAGCGTATGAACCAAGACTCGTTCACTTAACTTATACTCCACCAAAAGCGACTTCTAAAACTAAACACATTGCTCTTGTTGGAAAGGGATTAACTTTTGATACTGGTGGATATTCATTAAAGCCAGGTGCTTCTATGATGAATATGAAATTTGATATGGCCGGATCAGCAACTGTTTATGCAGCCTTCAGAGCGGCAGCTATGCTGCAACTGCCTGTTAAAATTTCTTGCTACTTAGGTATCACTGACAATGCTGTCAACCATCTTGCCACAATGCCTGATTCAATTGTCACTGCAAGAAATGGTAAAACTGTAGAAATTTTAAATACCGATGCTGAAGGAAGACTGGTTTTAGGAGATGTCGTTAATTATGCTTGTGACTCTAAACCAGACGCGCTTATTGATGCTGCTACATTGACTGGTGCTATTTTAGTGGCCTTAGGAAATGAGGTTTGTGGATTATTTTCTAATAATCAAAAACTGGCCGATTCACTTCTGGCTTCTGCTAAAAATGCTGATGAGTACATGTGGCAATTACCAATCATTGACGAACATAAAAATGATATGAAAGCGAGCGTTGCAGATTTAAAAAATATTGGTGGATCAAGTTTCGGTGGATCTGCTAAAGGTGCTGCCTTCATTGAAAACTTTGTTGAAAAAGATATTGCTTGGGCCCATTTAGATATTGCTGGTATTGGGGACTCTCAGTCTCACTTACCATATTGCCCAGCTAAAGGGGCTTCAGGAATCGTGATAAGAACGCTTGT
>CANFNL010000067.1 GCA_947448205.1 Bacteriovoracaceae bacterium | reverse complement strand
TCCAAGATAAGAATTTCATTTTGAGCGTTGGCGATAAGCTCAGCTTCTTTTCGAGAAAGATTGTCGCTGTTGAGGTCGAAGCTTGCCATTTTTTCTAAAATTATTTGAAGCTCACTTTCATCCATTGAGACTCCAAATTTCGCTTCTTTGACAAGACTTGAAATAAGCTTGGCTTTATAAGCTTTAAAAATATCTGGATCAATTTCGATGAGTTTATTGCTTATCTCAATGTTTTTTTCAAGTTCAACAAGGCTTAATGAATCGATGATTTTCATTTTTTCATCAAGGATATTAGCCAATGCAGGCAGCGAGAGAACTTCTTCATTTTTTTTTACAGAGGAAAGTTTTGTGCTAATTGTATCCTCGTAAAGCCTTGGCAATTTCACAGGTGCCGGTGCCAGTAATTTGCCCCAATTAGTAGAATTTTTTCTTTCAATTTTTTCCAGTGTTATTTTAATTTTTATTGGTCCGTAATATTTTTTAAATTGCAAATATGTCTTTATAAAAAAAACAAATGCAAGTATTAAAATAAATGAGAGAAAAAAAGAAAATGTTTTATTATTTGTTTTTAAAAACGGCACTTAAACCTCACCCGTAATATAGTTCAAACTATTTCAACTTATTTGTGAGTTGGGGAGAATATAATAATTATGGAGCAGTTAATAAAAAGCTATTATCTTAGTATTTTTCCATTATGAGCAATGAGTCCAAGTTTTTTTTGTTGGTTTTTTCATTCTTTACTCTATTAATGAATGGCTCATTCTAGCATTCTTGTAAAATATCAACTAGTATTGAGTGTTTAATTAATTTTGGAGCTCTCATGAATACTACTGCCCTAAGAGCAAGTGCTATTACTTTTACTGCTGATCCTTTTTTAGTTGGAGCTGAAAATGCTTATCACTATGAAGAAGATGCTTTGATTCTTATGGAAGCTGGTAAAATAAAACAGTTTGGCTCTTTTGAAAAATACAAAAGTTCAATTCCCGAAGGAGTTGAGTTAAAGACATATAAAAATTCGCTTATAATACCTGGTTTTATCGATACTCATATTCATTATCCCCAAACTCAAATAATTGGGGCATTTGGTAGTCAGTTAATTGATTGGTTGAATAATTATACTTTCATAGCTGAGCAACAATTTAAAAATTTCGATTACGCTAAATCAGTTGCAGAAGTTTTTTTTAATCAATGCTTGCGTTCTGGAACAACTACAGTGATGAGTTATTGTACAGTTCACCCCGAATCTGTTAATGCCTTTTTTGAAGTGGCTCAAAATAAAAAAATGCGGGCAATCGCTGGTAAAGTGTTAATGGATCGCAATGCACCACAGGCTTTGCTTGATACTGCCCAATTAGGGTATGATCAATCAAAAGATTTAATCAAAAAATGGCATGGCAAAGATCGACTTTCCTATGCTATCACTCCTCGCTTTGCACCAACATCGACTCATGAGCAATTAGAAATCACTGGTGCTCTTTGGAAAGAACACCCTGGAACCTATATGCAAACTCATGTTTCTGAAAATTTAGGAGAAATTGCTTGGGTTAAAGATCTATTTCCTAAGCATAAAGATTATCTAGACGTGTATGAACATTATGGGCTTTTAGGAAAACGCTCAATGTATGGGCATGGAGTTCATTTAAGCGAGAGAGAATGGCAGCGGATGTTTGAAACACAATCCAGTATTGCTCATTGTCCTACATCCAATGAATTTTTAGGCAGTGGGCTCTTTAATTTCGAGATGGCTAAAAATAAAAATCGACCGGTTAAAATTGGTTTAGCAACAGATGTCGGAGCTGGAACAAGTTTTTCTCAACTTCAATCGATGAATGAATCTTATAAAATTGCTCAACTTGGTGGATTTGCCCTCTCATCGATTCATGGATTTTACTTAGCAACTCTAGGGGCTGCAGAATCCCTCGATCTTCAAGACAAAATTGGTTCTCTCCAAGGTGGAATGGAAGCAGATCTTACCATTTTGGATCTCTCATCTACGCCATTAATAGATTTTAGGATGAAATACTGTCAAAGCATTGAAGAAGCTCTTTTTATTCAAATGACTCTTGGTGATGATAGGTCTATTAACGCCGTTTATATCTCGGGAGATTTAGCCTATGAAAAAAGCCGCTAATTTCCCTTAAAAAGTCTTACTTAGTGCAGGTTTAATTAGACAAATTGCTTGCCCTTAGAGATATTTTTTGCAACGACTCTTTCAAGGGGATCTTTAATGATTAAGTCTTGGCTTTTTGCAGCTTTTTTATTAGCTACTAGTTTAGCTTCTTTTTCTCATGCCAATGAAGCCGCTCTGAAAAATGATCCAGCTTTAATAATTTCGAGTGTTGATGTTTCTGAAATAGAAACAATTGCAATTCCAAAGTTTGAGCAACCAAATGCACCAGCAAATCCAATAAATGAAATTGCCATTATGATTGACAGTCTTTTAGCTATTGGTAAAAAAATTTGGCCTATCATTGAAGCTGGTCGTCCAGTTATCACTAATAGACTTTCTCCATCACTGAGCATACTTCCTCATCTTGAAGGAGAAGCACCGGTTCTTAATCAAATGGAAAATTGGTCGATACCAAAAGCTAAAAGTTTTCGGGTTTCATTCAAAAATGGTTTTGGGAACGAAGTTGTTGGCTTTACTTATACTATCTTTTTTCAATTCAATGGGGATCTCAATGGCGTTGGAAAATATGTTACAAGTTTAAAAGTTCAGGCCAGTGAAATTTATACTGCTTGGGGATTTAATTTCGACGCGGTATCAGAATTACTCTCAATAGCTAATGTTGGAACCAAAAGAGAGCCAGTGGCTTCAGGTATCATTCAGGTCGGCTACATTGTAAAAGGAATGTTGAATGAAACTCGTAGTGCTCAAAGTTTTTACGTTGACGGAAACGGAACTATACAAATTCTCAATAATTAATTTCAATAGAACCAAACTTGTTTCAACTGGTTTGGTTCACTCTATGTAATTTATAGTTTCAAGATTTTTTCAAATCAAAATCACAAGAATATTTAAGACAAGGTTAAGGATTAAAGATGAATTTAAAAAAATTGTTAGATTTAATTAATATTGAAGCTGATTTTATTTCTTTGCGGGAAATAAAAAGCCAGACTATTTCTATGAGTGTTCGCAACGAAGTCTTTGAAGGCTTAGGCAGCAGCCTTGATCACGGGCTAATGGTTGAGGTTATGGTCAATGGACAAATTGCTTACGGAGCCACAAATTCATTTGATTTAAGTGAGATAAAAAAAGTGGCGATAATTGCTCGAGACTCGGCCATACTCGCTTCACGCTATTGTCTGACAAAATTTAATCAAAGTGTGCGCCCTCAAACGGTTGGTGAATACAGCTCTCCTGCAAAATCTGGACTTGATCAATTTAATCCAAAGGATATGACTGATTTATTGATGTCGCTCTCGAGTGCTATGAAAATTCACGATCATCTCATTAGCCGCTCCTGTGCTTTTTCAATTGCTGAAACTGAAAGTCATCTAGTCGCCACTAACGGAAGTGATATAAGACAAAAAATTATTAGATCAAGTATCGGTTTATCGGCAACTGCCAGTTGTGAAAAAGGTTCGCAAAGAAGAACTTTTGGTGACGCTCTAAGTGCTCAGTCAGGTTTTGAAAGTTTTGATAGACAAAAATTAAGTAAAGAAGCTCAAAGAATAGCTAATGAGGCATTGCAGTTATTAGATGCGGAAGACTGTCCTACTGAAGCTATGGATTTACTATTAGCTCCGGATCAAATGTTTTTACAAATTCACGAAAGTATTGGTCATCCACTAGAGCTAGATCGAATTTTAGGAGATGAGAGAAATTATGCAGGCTGGAGTTTTGTGAAGCCAGCTGATTTTGGATCACTTCGCTATGGATCAGAGCTAATGAACGTCACTTTTGATCCCACGGTGCTTGGCCAAAATGCCAGCTATTTCGCCGATGATATTGGCAGTCTAGCGACCCGTGAATATCTCATTCGCAATGGAATCCTAGAGAGAGGATTAGGAAGCCTTGAATCCCAAAAACGCTTAAATCTTCCAGGAGTATCCTCTCAAAGGGCCACTTCGTGGAATAGGGCTCCAATTGATCGCATGGCCAATGTCAATTTAGAACCAGGACATAGTAGCTTTGAAGACATGCTGGCATCAATTGAAAGAGGAGTCTACATGAAGACAACTCGCTCCTGGTCTATTGATGACTATCGAAATAAGTTTCAATTTGGTTGTGAGTGGGGGCAATTAATTGAAAATGGCAAATTAACAAAATTAGTTAAAAATCCAAATTACCGTGGAATAACTGCTCCTTTTTGGAATCAATTAAAAATGCTTGGTGATAAATCAACTTATGAAATTGGAGGTCTTACTAATTGTGGAAAAGGTGAACCTAATCAAGTTATTTTTGTGGGGCATGCTAGTCCTGCTTGTCTCTTTTCTCATATAGAAGTTTTTGGAGGAGGGAAATAATGGAAGCCATGAATTCATCTAACTTTGAAATTTTTTCAAAAAAAATTCTAAATGAGATCACTAGTGACGAAGCCTTAACTCTTACTCTCTCAGCAGAAGAAACACTCTTTGCAAGAATTTCTAAAGCCAAAGTTCGCCAGATGACAAATCTTAATCAAGCTTTTATTGATTATAAATTTATTAAAGGAAATAAAACTCTAACTTATACTTTGCCATTTTTAGGAGTTGAAGATGATATTCTTAAAGCGGTAAAAAAACTTAGTATCGCCAGAGAATGGATTAAATCAATTCCAGAAGATCCTTATTTAGTACGTCCAGAGTTTTACGGAGTCACTAAAGATGAAAATCTATCAGAACCATTAAATTCAAATGATATGCTAAGCCTAGTGCTTGATTCAGCCTCAAAAGTTGATCTGGCAGGTGTTTTTTCAACGGGAGACATTGTTCGCGCTACCATCAATTCCGTAGGGCAATTTCATTGGTTTAAAACGAGAAATTTTTATCTAGATTATTCACTATATAATGAAAAGCAAAAAGCTGTAAAATCTCTATATGCAGGCTCTCATTGGGAAGCTTCAGCTTTGCAAGCGAACCTTACAGAAAGTGAATACAAATTAAGTTTAATGAATCGTGCTTCTAAAAAAATTGAGCGAGGCTCTTATCGCACCTATCTTGCTCCATCAGCAGTAGCTGAATTACTTGGCACTCTTTCTTGGGGAGGAGTTTCCATGGGAGAACACCAAAGAGGAAACGGATCACTTAGGGATTTGTGGGAAAAAAAGAAAAGTCTTTCGACTAAATTTACTTTGAACGAAGATTTTAATTTGGGTATGAGTCCTCGCTTTAATGAGAGCGGCGAAGTGGCCCCTATTGTTTTACCGCTTGTTGAAAATGGAGAATTAAAAAACTTCTTAACTTCAACTCGAACGGCTAACGAATATAAAGTGAACTCAAATTTTGCTAGCGACTGGGAATCGATGAGATCTCCTGTCGTTTCAAATGGGAATTTATCGAAAGAAAATATTTATAAAGAAATTGGTACAGGCTTGTACCTCTCAGATCTTCATTACCTTAATTGGTCTGATCGCGAGAGCGCTAGAATAACTGGTATGACTCGTTATGCTTGTTTTTGGGTTGAAAATGGGGAAATTGTTTGTCCAATAGAAGATCTTCGCTTTGATGAAAGTTATTATTCACTATTTGGTGACAAGCTCGTTGATCTTACTAATTTCTCGGAAATCATTCCACAGACGGGCTCCTATGAGAGACGAGATGTTGGCGGATCACAAACTCCGGGCATTTTAGTAAATGATTTTAAATTTACTCTATAGTTTTATTCAAGCTAAGCAGTTACTACTGGCCCAAAGCCGACGGTGCCGTGGTTTTACCCATGAAGCCCACGAGAATGAGTAAAGTCATAATATAAGGAAGTGTAGAGAGTAATTGAGAAGAAAAGTGAAAGTCTTCTCTACCACCAATAAAAATAACTATCGCTTGGGAAAAACCAAAAAATAAACAAGCTAGAGCCGTTTGCAATGGTCTCCATTTTCCAAAGATTAGAGCAGCAATGGCAATAAATCCCTGGCCTGAAATAAGTGTAGGTCTAAAATTTGAGACAATAGCTAGAGATAAACTTGCTCCACCAAGCCCTGCTAAAAAGCCCGATGTTAATACACCAAAAGTTTTATAGAGGGCGCCATTTAAGCCAGCAGCATCGGTTGATTTAGGATGTTCCCCTGTGGCAATAATTCTTAATCCCAAAACAGTTTTATTAAAGAGAAACCAAATAATAAAAGTCATGATAAATGCCAGGTAGACAGTAGCGTATTGGCTAAAATAAACGGGTATTTTTTTTTCCAGATCTAACGGTGGAGTCATGCTCGTCCCTTCAAAGATTAGGCGGCATAAAAAAATGGCAATCCCACTTCCTAAAAAATTAATCGCCATTCCAGAGACTACTTGATTAGCCTTATATTTTATTGAAGCTAATGCGTGTAATAGAGCTAAACTCAATCCACCCAATCCACCTGCAATAAGCCCAAGCCAGGGATTTCCAGTCTTAATAGCAGCCAGCGATGCGCTAAAGGCTCCCATGGTCATCATACCCTCAAGGCCAATATTAATCACCCCCGTTTTTTCTGAGAGCACTCCGCCAAGAGCGGTAAAAATGAGGGGAGTGGAATACATGAGGGTCGTGCTGAATAAAAAAATTAATTCTTTCATCAGTTTTCTCCTTCATTTTTTAAGATTAACTTTAAAATTTTATTAATAGATTTTTCAAATAAAACAGGAATAGCGATAAAGAAAATAATAGCACCAATCATAATACTTATCAATTCGGATGGAGCTTCAAGCGCCGATTGGATTTTCTGTCCAGAGTACTTTAGAGTTCCTAGAAAAAATCCAGACAACAGAGCTCCAAAAGGAGAATTAGATCCAATTAAAGAGACTGCGATACCATCAAAGCCATAACCTTCATGGGCGGCGAGGATAGCTATATTTTTAGAAACACCCATTACATGAGTCGCTCCTGCTATTCCCGAAAGAGCACCGGCAATCATCATTGATTGAGTCATTTTTTTATTTACATTAATTCCTGCGTAACGAGCAGCTTCTGGGCTAAAACCCACCGCTTTTAATTTAAATCCAAAACTAGTTTTTGATAAAATAATCCAGATAATAATAACACATATAAGTGCGATAAAAATTCCAGCATTCACTGGAGGTCTTAAAAATTCTCTCAAAAAATCATGTTGAGCTAGCCACGTACTGCCGGCATCACTGACTTTCCAGTTCTCTAAAAATGTGATGGAAGTTGTTGGATTAATAAATTCTGATGTTTCTGTGTTGGGCTTATGAAATCCCTCTGTCATCACCATAAAATTGGAAAAATAAAGAGCAATCCAATTGAGCATGATAGTAGAGATGACCTCATGAACTCCAAAACGAGCTTTCATAAAACCTGCAAGACCTCCATAAAAAGAAGCAGTGAGAGTTGAGAGAAGCAGAACTAAAGGAATTTGAAGCCATGGTGAAAAATGAAAGGCACATCCAAAGTAAGCTGCAGTCAGGGCACCAATGATAAACTGTCCCTCAGCTCCAATATTAAATAGACCGGTTCTAAAAGCAAAAGCAACAGAGAGTCCCGTGAGGATAAGCGCAGTTGAGCGGATCATAATATAGGCGATATAACTTGGGCGAGAAAAAGCCCCTTCCCACATTACTTTATAAGCTTCTACCGCAGAGATGCCTGATAGTTTTAAGATAAGTGCTCCAAAGAGAAGTCCACTGATAACACAAAGTAGACTTAGGAGGAATTTCTTCATTTTGTTATCCCTTCTAAATTTCCACCGGCCATAAAGAAGCCAATGTGCTCTTTTATATTTTTTCTTCGTGCTAATTCTTCTGATTTTATCTCTGCCGTAACAGATCCTTCGACAATAACGGCGATTCGATCGCTTAAGTTGATAACTTCATCGAGTTCATAAGAAATTAGTAAAACTGATTTTCCCAGATCCCTTAGTTTGATTAATTCGTTATGTATGTATTCAATGGCCCCAACATCAAGTCCACGTGTTGGTTGAAAGGCAATGAGCACATCTGGGTTATTGGCAATTTCTCTAGCAAGAATAATTTTTTGTTGATTTCCACCAGAGAGGTTGCGAGCATTTAATTCAATATTTCTCGGTCTGATATCAAAGCGCTCCATCATTCTTTGGGCAAACGTTGAGAGTTCGCGAGAAAGAATAAAGCCATAATGAGAAAAAGGCTTGTTGCTAATAGTTTGAAGGACGAAGTTTTCTTTAACTTTAAAATCCATCACCAAACCACGGCGTTGGCGGTCCTCAGGAATCATGGACAATTTCTTTTCATAAATAGCTTTGGGAGTAAGATTGGTGATGTCGCTTTCATTAATTTTAATACTTCCTGATTTTACTCTTCGAAGCCCCGTGAGAGCTTCAACTAATTCACTTTGCCCATTGCCATCAATTCCAGCAATACCTAAAATTTCTCCTTTACGTAAGTGCAGGCTGAGATTTTTTATTGCAGGAAGCTGTTTGTCGTTGGTGGCATTGAGATTATTTATTTCAAAAACGACAGCACCAGGAGAGGCTATTTTTTTACTAATTTTTAAATCAACTTTTCGCCCGACCATTTTAGAGGCGAGGTCCGCTTCGCTGGTTGTGGCGACATCTACTGTTTCAATATATTTGCCTTTTCTAATAATCGTGCAACGATCGGCAATTTCTTTTATCTCATGAAGTTTATGTGTAATAATTAAAATTGTTTTTCCATCTGCCTTTAAGTTTTTTACAATTCGATAAAATTCAATAATTTCTTGAGGAGTTAAAACAGCTGTTGGTTCATCGAGAATGATAAGTTCTGCATTTCTGTAGAGCGTTTTTAATATTTCTACTCGTTGTTGCATTCCAACGCTTATGTTTTCAACTTTTAGATCGGGGTCAATATTAAAATTATAATTTTGGGAAATTGCTAATACCTCTTGCCGGGCTTTTTGGTAATCGATCATGCCAAAAGTATTTCGGGGCTCAATTCCTAAAATAATATTTTGCAAAATGGTGAATGGGCGCACGAGCATAAAATGCTGATGAAGCATACCAATACCTTTTTTGATAGCAAAACGCGGTGAGGATATACGAGTTTTTTCCCCATTTATAAAAATCTCTCCTCCCGCATCTGGAGTATAGAGACCAAAAATAATTTTCATTAGGGTTGATTTACCAGCACCATTTTCACCTAGAATGGCATGAACCTCACCGCTGGAGACTTTAAGATTTATACCATCATTGGCCTTGAATTGGCCGAAGGTTTTTGAAATGTTTTTTAGTTCGAGGCTAAACATTATTTAAGTGTTTTTGCAAAAACAGTATAAGCTTTTTCATCCGATGGTATTTTAATTTTTCCATCGGCAATTTTCTTCTTTAGTGTATTTACTTCGGTTAAAAGGGCTGCAGGTATCATTTTAGAAGTTGTTGGAGCTATATCAACTGCTCCGTCTTTTAATCCATAATTTTGAGTGGTACCGCCTTTAAAATTTCCTTTTTTAAGATCAGCTACAACTTCAAAAATAGCATTATCAACTCGCTTCAAGCTTGAAGTAATAACATTTTTTGGAGCGAGGTAATTTTGGTCGCGGTCAACACCAACGGCCATTTTATTTTTTTCTTTTGCAGCTTCAATAACACCATCGCCAACAGCACCAGCAGCATGGAAGAGAACATCAGCATTTTTTGAAATCATTTGATTAGCAATAGCTTTTCCTTTAGCCGCATCGGTGAAAGATTCAGAATATTGTTCTAGAACAGCAACCTTGTTATTGGCATATTTTGCGCCGGCCTTGTATCCATATTGAAAAGAGTGAATGATTGGCACAGACATTCCACCGATAAACCCAATGGTATTTGTTTTTGACATTTTTGCTGCAATAAAACCAGCAAGGAAAGCACCTTCTTCGGCCTTAAACATAACTCCCACAACATTGGCAGGCGTTTTATCTCCAAATGAGAAATCAATAATAGCGTATTTTTGTTTTGGGTTTTGTTTGGCAGCCTTTAAGACAGCATCTGCCATTTTAAATCCGATTCCCCAAATGAGATCATTACCCGCATCAAAAAGGGTTTCTAAGTTAGCAGGATAATCAGCGTCTTGCTTTGATTCTTGGTAAGAAGCTTTAATGACCAGTTCTTTTTTAGCTTTTTGTAATCCTTCCCATGCAGATTGGTTAAATGACTGGTCATTGACGCCACCCACATCCGTAACCATTCCAACGCGAAGTGCTTTATCTGCAGAGTAGGCAAATGGAGATGAAAAAATCATGACAAAAGATAAGATGATGGACTGGAGTTTCATGCTCTACCTCGAAAATTAAGACAAGTTTTAGTTAGACGTTTTTAGCACTAAAAAACAAAAAAAGGTAGAGAGATTGTCAACTTTAGAAGCAAGGTGTTTAATTAGTCAACCAAACTCAATAAATGCTCTATACAATGGGAATTACGAGTGAATTACACCAAGACTTTTGTTCACTTTTCTACAATTATAATTGCTCTGGGTAGCTATGCTGCCCCTACTTTGAAAGACAGTTATGAGAGGGCCCTCGAGACTAATTTTAGAGATAAAATTAATCAGACCATTCGTCATCAAAATATCGAATTGAAAAACCAATACAGAGGAGGTTATCTTCCAAAAATTTCAGCTAAAGGAGCTTACTTAAAACAAGAAAATCTAACTGATCAAAAAAGTATCGGCTTTAATCTTACACATTCGCTTTTTAAAGGAAGCAGAGACTCCCTAATTATCGATAGGACAGATAAAAATATTACTCTTGCTGCGGCAATTTATAGTTTAGTGAGTCCTACAATTCGCCATAAGGAGCACCATGAATAAGCCCATTGAATCATTGCAAGAAAATGCTTCAGGTTTTTTTGATAAGGTCTATCAGAAATATTCTTCTCAGATGAAATGTTCTAAAGGATGCTCGAAGTGTTGTATGACAGATATTTCAATTTTTGAAGTCGAGGCGCAAAGAATTCGCGATTGGTTTAAAATTTTATCCGTTGATCAGCAGAAAAATCTTATAGAGAATTGGACTACTCCCAATCCCGTTGGTGCCTGTCATTTTCTTATCAATGACCGCTGCAGTATTTATGAAGCCCGTCCCGTTATTTGCCGCACTCAAGGGGCTCCACTTTTTATTAAAAGTGAAAATTTACTCGATTACTGTCCTTTGAATTTTGAATCAGAAGATCCTGATAAGGCCGATTGGCTCAATCTGGAGCGCTTAAATACCCTCCTATCTTTTGCTGCCAAAACTAGTGGATTGGAAAAAAGAATTAGCTTAAAAAAATTGAAGAAAGAATTTTTAGTTAATTAAGCCACATTGAATATTGGCAGGCACTGCTACATCAATCTTTTTGGGATGAGCTAGTTTTAGCGCATTCATGATTTGAATGAATTCATTAAGACTTTTATTGGCACCAATTCTTGGATTAAATTTTTTTTCCCATGAGACCGTAGAATAAGTAAATCCTTTATAGTCATGACCTGGATAAATTATTGTCTCATCGGGAAGAGTAAAAATTTTCTGAGTAATGCTGTTGAACATTTTCGTTGGGTCACCTTGCTGGAAATCTGTACGACCAGTTCCACGAAAAAGCAGAATATCACCTGTGAAAATCATTCCCTTTGTATAAAAACTCATACAGCTATTAGTGTGTCCGGGGGTGGATAAGGCTTTAAGTGTATATTTTCCAAAATATAATTCATCATTATCTTTAAGAGCAATATCAGCACAAAGGACATGTGCTTGAGCACTAATGGCACTTAGGCAGCCTGTTCTTTTGCGGATTTCCCCTGAGCCTGTAATGTGATCGGCATGAAGATGAGTATCGATGATATATTTTACTTTTAATCCCATTTGTTCGATTAATAATAAGTCGCGCTCTACTGTTTCTAGAACTGTGTCTATTAATAGCGCCTCTTTGCTTTCTTCGTCTGCTAAAATATAAGTGTACGTTGAAGTTTCTGGTTCAATTAATTGATAAAAAATCATTTATGCTCCTACGTATGAACTTATTAGTTCTTAAAAATGTTAGCTTAGAGTTTATAAGAAACAAAGCACAGATTGACCCGAATGAGCTTTAGAGGTAAATTTTTTTATAAATTTAATTCTAGCTAGGTGATAATAATGTTTCGCAAAATTACTTTTTTTAGTCTCTTTTCATTTTTTAATATTTTTAGTATAGGTTATGCTCAATTTAATCCCTTAAGCTTAAATGGGTTGGCAAAAAAAGCACCATCTCATAGCTTGGCCGAGAAAATTTCAATACTAGATTCGCTAAGCTTTAATGAAAAAGAAAAATTAAAAACACCTCAAGAAACCATGCGCACTTTTATGCTTGCAATGGAAAAAGTTAAGGCAGGTTCAAACAGTGCTTTTAGCGATGCCATACTGACATTGGATTTATCACAAATTGATCCGGCTTTAAGGGCGCTTACAGGAAGAATAACTGCTGAGAGATTAGTTAACACAATAGATCGATTAGCAAAAATAAATTTTTCCCATATCCCTAGTTATGAAGAAGGCCCTAAGTGGATTTTTAGAAAGCAAACAGTTACTCTTGGAGAAAATCTCTACGATGTTGAAATAGCACTTAATAGAACCAGCGATGGTGTTTGGAAGTTTTCTCCAGAAACAATTAAAAGTGTTGAGAATTTTTATTCTTCAATCGCTCATTTAAAAGTTGTCGATGGTGTGACGGAGTATCATAATTGGCGCTCGCGCTTCAAAGATAAAATGCCTGCTTGGACGGCCGAAGAATTTCTGGTACTAAAAAAAGGTCAATGGATCAGCTTAATTGTTTTACTCTTTTTGTCGATCTCCATTTTTGCTCTTATTCGATTAATTGCCACTGCTTATTTAAGCTTCAAAGTTAGTCAGCGCTCTCTTGATTTGCAAGAAGACAGTCAGTTTAAATCAACATTGCCTTTTGGACTTTTAGCATTTTCATTAACTTGGTTAATTGCTATAAGATTTTTAGAATTTGATGTTGGAATGCTAGAGTTTTTTTTTAGAGGCTCCTATATATTAACTGCCTTTTCTTCTGTATGGTCTGCACTTAAAATTGTTGACTACATAACACTTCATTTTAAAAAAATAACTTCTGGGACTGGCAATAAATTTGATGATGTTCTGGTTCCTATGATTAGTAAGTCATCAAAGGTTTTAGTTATAGCTTTAGGAACAATACTTATTGCTCATAGTTTAACTTTTGATGTTGCCAGTATTTTAGCAGGTCTTGGAATCGGTGGGGTGGCCGTTGCTCTTGCCGCGAAAGATACAATCTCTAATTTGTTTGGATCAGTAACAGTTTTAATGGATAGACCTTTTCAAATTGGCGATTATGTCTCACTTGAAAAAAATCTTGAGGGAACTGTTGAGCAAGTTGGCTTTAGAAGTACTCGAATCCGCACTCCCTATAATTCCTTGGTGACTCTGCCCAATAGTGTCCTTGCCAATATGGCCATTGATAACTATGGAATGAGAAGAGTAAGACGCTATAAAACGTTTTTACAATTAGAATACTCCACTCCAATAACCAAAATTGATGAATTTTGCAATGGACTGCGGGCCCTCATTTCAATTACTCCAAGCATTCAAAAAGATAATGCAGTAGTAAGTCTTTATGAAATGAGTACAAGTTCCATGGATATTTTGTTGACAGTTTTTTTTATGACTGATGAAGGAAAAATTGAATTATTAGAGCGGCATCACTTTATTTTGGAAATATTAAAGCTGGCCGAAGATCTCGGGGTTAAGTTTGCTTACCCTACACAGACTCTATTTGTAGAAAAACATCAGGGATGAAATAAAGCTTGAAAAGTTGGCGCATTTTCTCAAATTGAAAAGTCTTTATTTAAGCCTAATCACTTGAAATATTGATTACTGGCTTCTTTTTTAGGGGATTAATTAAAAGTCCCCTATAATCGCTCTATCGCTCTTTTCTAAATCAACCATCCAGAAGAGAGAGATTAGGAGTACAGTCTATGCATATGACCACCAAATCTTCTACTGTCATCGAGTCACCAAATCGCATTTTATTTTTGAGTTCTTGCCTAGCACTTGTTTATTTACTTGCGATAGCTGATGTTGTCGCTGGAGGTCTTATAAGAGAGTTGATTTATACTCATAAAATTGAATTTGCTTTAGTGTTTTCAATTATGATTGCCACAGTTGGAGTTTATGCCTCAGATGGTTCCCCTGGACTAAAATTCGTGAGGGCCTGCTCCCGCCATAAGTTATGAAGTAGCTCACTAATA
>CANFNL010000066.1 GCA_947448205.1 Bacteriovoracaceae bacterium | reverse complement strand
AGGACACGTTGGAATCCACTAGTCACTTGGGACTATTTCCCTGTGGTGAAGGGGCTGGCCATGCCGGTGGTATAACTTCAGCGGCCGTCGATGGTGTCAAGATTGCCATGTCGCTTTTAAAAAAAGAAAAAGGAATTGAATCATGATTTTAAAATTACTTTGTGTTCTCACTCTTTGCACTTCAAATAATCTTTGGGCCGCTTTGCCCGATTATCAAGGTCCAGAAATATTAGCAAGGGCCAATTTAAAAGATGGCTACAATATTCCCGAAATGAGTTTTCTAAATAATACTTCCCCAGTGATTAATAATAATGGCGACATTACTTTTAAAATTATGGCAGTTGAAGGCTTAAACAATCAAGCCCTCTGGTTAAAGCGTGCCGACGACTCCGTTGGAAAAATTGTCTATGTTGCCCCTGATGAGCGTTTTTTGACAGATCCTTCAATCAGCGATGCAAATAAAATAGCCTTTAACCTTTATGATGAAGGAGTAACTGACGGACTTTTTACGATAGATACAAAAAGTTTGAAAGTCGATCAAGTCCTAAGTCCCGACAACTTTTCACTTGATCATTATACCTATCCGCAGATAAAAAATAATGGACATATTTTTTTTCGTGGCACTAATGAAAATAACGAAAGAATATTTTATGAATTTCTAGGATCAGAAAAGCTCAATACACTCCTGGCCGAAGGAGATAATAGCTTAGGTATTAAAGCGTCTTACTTATTTAGACCATCGGCCAACGAAGCAGGCAGTATTGCTTTTAAATCCCGCATAGGGGAAAAAGGGCAGTGGGATGAAAGAAATCCGGATTCAATTTTGCTTATTTCTCAATCTAATAATTTATCGCAAGATTCAAAAACCGCAATTCCTAAAATTACCACCATTGCCAAAGACCGAGATAGCGATCCTCGTTCACCATATCTAGGATTTGGAAATTCAACTTCTCTATCCAATAATGGTTATGTTGCCTTCATTGCAGTCAATCTAGATTCTAAAAAACAAATTGTACTTGCCAAAGATCAGTCTCAGATAATTTTAGTAACTGAAGGCTTTTTCGGTATAAGCGAAATAGAAAGTTTTGCTCCTAAAGTAAATGATAATGGAATTGTTTTATTTAGAGCAAAAGATTCCGATGGCAGGAGAGCTCTTTTTTTGGCTGATGAAGCTGGAGTGAAGCGACTTATTGGTGAAGGGGATGATCTTCAAACAGATTTAGGGATGGGAAAAATTTTATTAAATCCTAATTATCCGGGATTTGGTGGTGATGTTGATATGAACGATAAAAATGAAATTGTTTTTTACTCTCTCATCGTTAGCTCACAAGACAGTAAAGAGTTGGGTTCTGCAGTCTTTAAAATGAGTCCTAAAAAATAATTATGCAATATTCATCAAAAGATAAAATTGAAAAAAATTATGATGTAATCGTAGTTGGATCAGGCCTTGCTGGTATGACCCTCGCCAATAAAATGGCAAGAGATGGTCGCTCTGTATTGTTGCTAGAATCCCACAATAAACTTGGCGGCTTTGCTACTTGGTTTAAAAGGGCAGCAGGAGAACATATTTTTGATGTCTCCCTTCATGGCTTTCCCGTTGGGATGATAAAGACTTGTCGCAAATATTGGAATAAAGATATTGCCGATAGGATTCACCAATTAAAATCTGTTCGCTATATCAATCCACAATTTGAAGTAGAAACAGATTTTACTAAAGAAGATTTTATTAAAGTTTTAAATCAAAAGTTTGGCGTGACTTTAGAAGTAGTAAAAGCTTTTTTTGATGAACTTACTAATATGAATTTTTACGATAATTCTAAAATGACCAATGGAGAGTTATTTGAAAAATATTTTCCTGGTCGTAATGACATTACTCGTTTTTTACTAGAGCCAATTGTCTATGCTAATGGTTCTAACTTAGAAGATCCGGCCATTAGTTACGGAATTGTTTTTTCCAATTTCATGAGTAAGGGTGTTTATATCTTCCAAGGTGGAACTGACACCATGATCAGTATGATGAAAGAAGAACTCTTAAAAAATGGTGTAGATATTCAACTGCAAGCCAAAGTTGAAAAAATTATCATCGACAATAAAAAAGCAACTGGCGTCGTTGTTAAGGGGCACACCATAAAGGCCAATGCCGTTGTGTCGAATTCAAATTTAAAATCAACTATTTTCAAAATGCTTGAGCCTGAAAATTTTTCTGAAGTATACTTAAAAAAAGCTGCAGAAGTAAGACTTAATACATCTTCTTGTCAGGTCTATATGGGTATTAAAAAAGGTGAAACTATTCCCTTTGTTGGTGATTTGGTTTTCACTTCAATCGATGAGTCTTTTTCGACGGATTTAATTCTCTCTCCTTTAGTGGGGAGTCAAACTTTCTCAGTTTATTACCCAGACACCAGGCCTCATCTTGAGCCTAGATACGCTATAGTCTCTTCTTCAAATTCTCGTTATGAAGATTGGATTAATCTAAGTAGAGATGATTATGAAAAACAAAAAGCCTATATTATTGAACGTGCAGTTTCAGGTTTAGAGAAAATTATTCCAGGTGTTCGCGACAAAATTGACTTTATCGATGCGGCCTCACCATTGACCGTTGAGCGTTATACACTCCATGAAAAAGGAGCTAGCTTTGGAACAAAATTTGAGGGCTTAGAAGTTTCTATGGGGATGCATAAAGAAATAGAAGGACTCTTTCATGCCGGCTCAGTTGGTATTATCATGTCTGGCTGGCTTGGTGCTGCCAATTACGGGGTGATTCAGGCTCACGAAGTGGATAATTTTTTAAGCCGCTTAGAAAAAGAAGCTCTTCGCAGCATTAACTAAGCGTATAAAAAACACCAATTCTTGCTAAATCTTATGATCTGGCCAATAATCAATGAGCGACTGAGCTTGATTGTGGTGGCGAGAATTAGTAAATTGATTTCGCTAATACAACTATGGAAGATCTAAAAAATGGAACACAAAAGTATTAAGAAATTTGAAAATCAAACGGTTATTGTTACTGGTGGTACTAGAGGTATTGGAAAAGGAATTGCTATTTCTTTTTTAAGAGAAGGAGCCAATGTAATTGCAACTTATGCTGGCAACGATGCTGCTGCATTAGCTTTTAAAGCTGAGCAGGAGCTCTTTGGTGAAAAATTAATTGTTAAAAAATGTGACGTGAGAGATGAAGACGCTATCGTTAAATTGTTTTCCGAGATTGAAGTTCTTTTTCCAAAAATTGAAATACTAATCAATAATTCTGGAATAAGAAAAGATCAGTTAACTGCTTCTCTATCACTTGCTGATTGGAATGATGTTATCAGTACCAATTTAACTGGTTCTTTTTTAATGAGTAAGCACGCTGTCTTACAATTTATGAAAAACCGCTACGGGCGTATCGTAAATATTTCATCAATTGGTGGATCCTTAGGACTTCCTGGCCAAGCTAATTATGCTGCTTCAAAAGCAGGCCAAGTGGCCATATCTAAAACATTATCCAAAGAAGTCGCCAAGAGAGGAATCACAGTAAACAATGTTTGCCCTGGATTTATTGATACAGAACTGTTGGCAGATCTACCTATAGAGCAAAGAAAAGAATATATGAAAGATGTTCCTATGAAACGTTTCGGAACTGTAGATGAAGTTGCAGCCGCCGTTTTATTTTTAGCCAGCCAAGAGGCGTCCTACATCACTGGAGCAAGTCTTGAAATTTCAGGTGGTCTCTAGTGGATTCATCCCAATTTCCTGCAATCACTGATCTTATTGCCCAACGACCTCCTTTTTTATTTGTCGACAAGATCATTGATCGCGGTGAAAAATTTATTAAAACATCTCTTCAACTAACAGGTGAAGAAGAATTTTTTAAAGGTCATTTTCCCAATAATCCTATAATGCCAGGGGTTTTACTTCAAGAGGCGCTTTTTCAATCGGGAGCGGCACTCATGTCTGCTATGGCCGGTAGTGGTTTAGGAGTTGTCACACGAGTTCAAAATGCAAAATTTAAATCTATGGTTCGTCCTGGAGATTTGTTGGAAATGGAAGTCCAACTAATGGAATCACTAGCAAATGCTCATTTCATGAAAGGCGTAACAAAGGTGCTAGGTAAAACAGTTTTAATAATTGAATTTTCAGTTGCTAGTGTGTCAGGAAATTTATAGCGATGAGCTTTTTAAACATTGAAAATAAAAATTTTCTTATCACTGGTGTCGCTAATAAAAAATCAGTTGCCTATTTTTCGGCTAAGATTTTGGAAGAAAACGGAGCTAATCTTTTTTTTACTGTTTTAAATGAAGAAATCAAACAAAGAGTTGTTAAACTTTTTCCCAATCGTCCCATCTTTCTTTTAGATGTTGAGAGTGAAGGAGATATTTTAAATTTTGGTGAAATTCTAAAAAAAGAAAAAATAATTTTTAATGGGCTTCTTCACTCGATTGCCTTTGCCAATTATTCAGATGGAATGAAGCCTTTTCATGAAACAAAACTTAAAGATTATCTACAGGCCAGCACCATTTCTTCTTTTTCATTGGTGATGCTTGCCAATGCTCTTAAGGACGTATTTGACTCCAACGCCTCTGTGGTGACTATTTCAATTTCTAGTACTCGTGCCACTAATTATGGCTATATGGGACCGATAAAGGCTTCGCTTGATTCAACCGTAGCATTTTTGGCTAAGTCCTTTTCTTCTTTTTCTAAAATACGCTTTAATGCAGTCTGCGCTGGTCCACTTAAAACTTCAGCTTCTGCCGGAATTCCTGGCTATATTGAAAACTACCTTTATGCCGAAGAGCTTACTATGCGCAAGCGAGCGCTTGAAACTCTAGAAGTTGCCAATACAGTAGCTTTTTTACTTAGCCCAAGTTCTAGTGGAATTAATGCCAGCGGGGTAGTGGTCGATGGGGGAATGAGTGCTAATTATTTTGATGAAAAAGTTGTATCAGCATTTTCTAAAAATTCTTAAGTAAGTCGCCTTATAATCATCACGACACACATCAAGTAAAAAACTAATGAGCAGAAAACTATTGTTAAAAATATTTCACCATCATGGGCCCTGGCATCTTTTTGATTTCGGTAATACTTACCAATAATGCTCAAATCATTTTTAATCGAATTATCGTTATTAAAATTTTCAATTAATAAATTAATATTTTTTGTTTTAATATGAATGGTCTCAATGTTTCTAGAGAAGTTAATGATTAAAGGATTTGGCTTTGAGGAAAAATTAATAATCTGCGAGAGTATTTTTTTATCTTCCTGCACTCTTTCTTCATTTTCTTTACTGGGGTTGGTACTGTAGAAAAGTGTATGGATTAATGTTTCTTGATAAAAATCTTTTTTATCGACTGAAAACTTTATATTGTTTTTTGATAATTCATTATAGCTAGGAATTAATTTATCAAGTGAATCTTTTAGCAATTTTAAGGATGCTTGAAAGGCTTCAAGATTTTTGATTTTTAAATTAAAATAGTTGTTAATTCTTTTAAAGGATTGACTCAGTTCACTGGACTCTTTATTTATATCAGATGCTATATTTTGTAATTCTCTGATTCGATTTATTTCAGCATTTATTTGGAGAGGATTGTTGCTTAAATTATTTCGCAAATAAACTGAAGTGGCATTAACTTGCAAGTCTATAAATCGAATATCTTCAAAATCAATATCGCTCGAAACCTTTGGGGATTCAAAAGAAAACAAGTTTTTATAAAAAAGTAAGCCACTACTAAAAGTAAGCAGCAATACAGATGAGATTAAAATGATGTTTCGATAGGCTCGCATGGCCATTATTTTAGCAGTTTGTAGGTGATTGAGGAATATTTATGGCACTTTTTTAACTATTGATAGCTGCTAAATCATTAAAACTAAAACAGTCAAGCTTTCTCTAGGGTGTACCGATA
This sequence comes from Bacteriovoracaceae bacterium, assembly GCA_947448205.1. GTDB lineage: Bacteria > Bdellovibrionota > Bacteriovoracia > Bacteriovoracales > Bacteriovoracaceae > Bacteriovorax. The sequence goes on along the minus strand of CANFNL010000066.1, from coordinate 8,454 downwards.
AGTTCTCATAGAATGGCACTTTAGGAGTCTATGTTTTATGAAAACATGTTCAAAATTATTTATCAAAGCTGTCTTGATTGCTTTATCAGGATTGGCCGTAAATAGTTTTGCGCAAGCGTCAGGGAGCAGTGATTTTAATTATTTTTCCCTTACTGATATTAATAAAGGGAGTAGTAAAACTTCACCCATTCCAGACAAGCTAGATGCTCAAAGTGATTTGTATCAAAAAATTCTTGATGAAATGAATCTTGAATATGAACAGATTGGAAAGACAGAAGCGGCCAGAATACTACAAAATAATTCAACGATAATTACCGGTGGTCTCAACAGTATTGGATTTTCTTACAAGCGGCCTTTTGTTGATTTTTCCCTTAATGTTGATCGCAATCTTGCACCTGATTTATTTGATGTGCAAAGATGGATTGTGACTGATACTTGTTCACTGTATATAGATGCTTCAAAAATTCTTTCGAATTTAAAAGATCAAAAGATTATTGATATTAGTCAGGATAATTTAGCAGCATTTGCTGGTATTGTTTTTAAGCGCACATTTACCTGGGTTCATTATGCTAACTCTTACGAGGAAGGCCTAACTACACATTTTGAAAAACTATTTTTGCCATTTTTAGCAATGAACGTTAAAAATATTTCAAAATTGCAAAGTAATGAGATGATATTTAAAGAAGACTCCCTCTCGGTTAAAACAGGTGGATTTGTATCCGCCCCTCTTTACACAGGAATTGTGGGAATGAGCGGAGTTTTGGCCAAGTTCGAAAAATTAACCCGAGTAGAAGTTGTCTCGAGTCCAAGCAAGTCTGGCAAAGGCGATGAGCTTCATCTCGCTTATGAAAAAAGTAAAATAGCGAGTGCTGGAGCAAGCATTGGCATCCAAGCAGATTTTTTAAAAATTTTGAAAATGACATTATTATCTTATGATTTTAACTACGAGCTTAATTCAAGTTATAAAATTTATCTCAATTTTATGCAAAAAAATCTTCAAGAAATGTCCATCGATAATCCTGTTGCAGAAGAAATAGGGCAGGTTTTAAAAAATCGAGAGGGGGATCTTGCAGTTTTGGCTCCTTATGTAATTTCAGAAGAGAAAAAAATATCTCAGTCGATAGAGCACAAATATAATTTTTTTCTTTTAGGGGGAATTAAAGGAGCTAAAACTCAGCAGGTAGAGGTAACTGTAGATGGGAGAGTTAAAACTTTTTTTCGTCACTATTATGAAAAAATAAAATATACAGAAGATTTTGTCTCCCGAATTTTTTCCAGCCTAATATATGCCCTCACTAATACCGATGCTAATGCAGCGAAATTGGCAAGTGATACAAAAAGAGTGGAAATTGAATATGATAGTGATAAAAATTTATTAGAAAACCATGAAGATTTATCACTTAAAGATGATTTTCAAAAGTTGTCTATGTCTTTTAGTTCAGAATTTTTAACTAAAAAAACTTCTGGAATAATCGGGAGAAAATACCGAGACCGAGCTTTGTTTTTACTAGAGCGATTTTCGGGGATAGACCCCTTAATTGTCACAATGTTGCAAAATGAATACTTGAAAGCGCCTCTTGTTATCACGGGAAAATATCAAGTTAATACTGAAGGCATACGCCATTTTAATAATTTGGAAATTGGTGAAGTTTTTGATTTCTTTGGAGGACTTTGTGATGAGTACCCAAAAAATAAATTTTTTAATTTTAGAAATTTATTTGATACTTGTCGACGAGCTCTCCAAAATGATTACATCGATTATTTTAAAGATCTGACACACGATAAAATTTCTGCTGCTGCTATCGCTACATGTGAAAATAAATCACAACATTATTTATTTTCAGCTTCAAAAAAAAGAGCGTATTTAAAAAATTGCCTCTCTGATTTAACAAAAAAAGATCAACAAGACTGGTTAGATATTCCGCTTTGGCAATTGAAGACTTTAACTACAACAATTGTTAATTATTCTAATAGTAAAGTTCATTATTATAATCTTTTTGGAGTTCAAAATGTTTTCTTCTACGGAAATCTTAATGCCACAACTCAAGATGGCAGATATTTCACTTCAAGTTTTCATGAAGGAGACTTCAAAGGTTTTGGAGTAGTTGATCATTACATGCGACTAGAAAATCTAAGGGCCCCATCGTCTATTGTGGTTGATCAATAGAAAAGAGCCTATCAAGACCTTCCTCTATAGATATTTGGGAAATAAAACCCAAATCATTTTCAAGATTTTTGTGAGAAAAATAATGAGATTTTCCTAATTGCAGTGCTATGAAGCGAGTCATTGGCGGGTGAATGTTATAAATTCTAAAAAGTTTCAAAAAGCACTCTATGATAAAACCTAAGCAATAAGCAGTTTTAATGGATATTCTTTTTTCAACCTTTGGCAAACCAGAGCGCGCTAAAATGTCGTTGGTGAAATCCCATAATTTAATAGGTCCTTGGCCTAAAAAATAAGCCTTGCCAGCAATCGCATGAGCTGGATGAATTTGCTCAAGTGCAATTATATGGGCCATAGCTGCATTTTCAACATAAGTTACATCAACTAGATTATTTCCATCACCGATAATTTTTAGTCGCCCTTTTTTTTGCGCCTCTATTACTCTTGGAATAAGGTTTAAATCTCCAGGCCCAAAAATAAGATGGGGCCTAAGACTTACAGTGGAGAGTGTGGAGTCGTTAGCTGCTATCACTAACTTTTCTGCCATGGCCTTTGTTTGAGCATAATAAGTAAGGTAATTTTTTGGCATGGGAGTTGTTTCATCTACACCACATAAATGATCTCGATCAAAGGCTACACTGGGAGTGCTGGTGTAAACTAATTTTTTAATCTTATGCTCTTTAATAGCACTAAGTAAATTTTGTGTGCCTAACACATTTGTTGAATAAAAAGCTTTATAATGCCCCCACATTCCAACCATAGAAGCTGTATGGATGACGGCATCAATGTCTTTCAGTGCAGCTAAAACATCATGGTAGTTTCTTAAATCTCCAAGGCGTTGTCTTACTCCCATTTTATCAAGAAAGAGGTGAGGAGATCGCGAAAAACTATAGATTTCATACTGTGGATTTTGAAGCAGGATTCGGGCGATGTTACTTCCCAGAAAACCACCTGCTCCAGTTATTAGGACTTTTGTTTTATTGTCGTAATTCATTATTTTCAATTTCTTCTTTTAGTTTAAGTCGATCAATTTTAATATTGTGACGAACATCAACGGGGAAAGAGTTACTTAAATAAATTTTTTGAATCTCTTTTGTGTGTTTATACTTTTTAGCAATTGAGAGCAGCTCATTTTCAAAAAGCGATTTTGCTTTTCCCGCAAGGTATTGACCATCCTTTCTCTCAATTACAATGGCCGGTACTTGATTACCCGATTGCCCAAGACCTACCAATGCAGATCTTTTAACAGCAGGGTGTTTATTGAATATAGCTTCGCAAGGTATTGGGTAGAGTGTTAGGTTTTTCGCTTCTACCTTATGAGTTTTACGACCGCAAAACCATAAAAGCCCATCGCTATCGAAATAGCCCAGATCACCCATTCTATGCCAAAATTTATTGTTTTCATCATAAATTTTAGCCTCAGATGTTTTCTCTGGTTGATTAATATATTGAGCAGTAACCATTTTCCCACTGACAATGATTTCGCCAATTTCATTTGGTTGAACTTCAAGTTGAGTATTGAAATGAGAAATAATTTCATCAGTTGATTTGATAATTTTAATCTCAATTCCAGGCACTGCATTCCCTATACAGGTACCGAGTCCCTCTTCAGAGAGATGGGCAGTGTTTTTGAGAATAAATTCTCCTGAAATATTACTGACAGGCAAGGCTTCAGTTGCACCGTATGGTGTGTAAGTAGTTCCGGTGGTGAGAATATTTTTAAATTTTAAATGAAGCTTGGTTGATACAGGTGCACCAAACATAACGAGATACTTGATTGAAGGCAGTGTGATTTGATGCTCGTTGCAATAGTCGGCCACTCTCTCCCAAATAGCAGGTGAACCAGCGACAAAGGTAGGTTTTTGATCAAAAATGTTTTGAACAAGTGCACGAGGATCACAACGACCAGGCTTAGTTGGGTCCATATCGGGAATACAGCTAGTCAACCCCATTGCAATTGTAAAGAGTGCAAACAAAGGGAAACCTGGCATATCAATATCATTACTTGTTAATTGATAAAGCTCCTGAAGGATGATGGTTTGTTGATTAAATATTTCGTGCGTGTACACAACTCCTTTTGGAGTGCCTGTTCCACCAGAAGTGAATAAAATGGCTGCTGTATCGCTGGCAACAACGTCTTGTTCTTTATAACTTTGGATTTTTTCATTGCGCATTTTTTTAAGATTAATCATTTTTCCCCAGGTCATATTTCCTGTGGTGACATTGAATTTTATCGTCTTAAATATTTTTGGATAGAGCAATTTTAAAAAATGAATTTCAGCTTGTGCAATTAACCCGATGGGACCAACCTCTTCAATACATTTAAGCAAATTTTTTTTCCCCATGCCTGGATCTATAAGAACGGGAACAACGCCTAATTTAAACAGGGCAAAAGTCATAGCAGGAAAATCTAGACTTGGTTTTAAAAAAAGAAGAGTTTTATCACCCTTTTTTAGTCCTAACTTAGTAAGGGCAATTGCATAACGATTGGAACGGATCTCAAGTTCTTTAAATGTGAGGGAGCTATATTCATATTGACCACTCTGTTTATTGAGTTTTGGGGCAATGATAGCAAATTTATCGGGAAAAGTTTTGGCATTTTTTGTAAGTCTTGCTGAAATATTCAATGAATTATTCCTTTAAAAATTTATCGATTTCCAATGTAACGGCCACTGTTTCATCTTCAATTAAATAGTGACCTGCTTCAGGATAACAAATGGCTCGAGCATTGGGATAAATTTCTAGCCATTTTTTTTGGAAGTTCATGGTGAAGCAAAAATCTTTTTCTCCCCACAAAAGAAGTACGGGTGCTTTTATATTTGATAGTTTTTCTTCAATGTCTTTTAATACGTTGTAAGTTGGATGGCTTTCAGTCATTGGTATATCTTGGACAAATTTTGCCGTAGCTATACGCGATTTAAAATCAGCATAGGGAAAGGTGAATCCTTTTTTTACAAGCGGACTTAAGCCTTTTTTGGAAGCCATAATAGTTGCAGGGGCAGCAAATCCATTAAAAGCCCTGATGAACCATTCACCTAATGGATTTCGTAAAATATTTATTCTATTTGGGATTTCTAGAGATCTAAAAGCTGCAGTATTCATTATTACCATTTTTTTTATAAGCTCGGGATGTCTTGTAGCCAGTCCCATCCCTATCGCCCCTCCCCAGTCGTGAACAACTAAAGTGATATCTTTAAGTTGTAATTTCAAAACTAGATTCTCTAAATTATCAATATGTGTTTGAAGAGTGTACTCGTAGTTTTGAGGTTTGCTGGAGAGTCCACAACCCATATGGTCGGGAATAATAACTCTGTAGTCTTTAGAAAAAGTTTTTGCAAGATTGCGGTAAAAAAATGACCAGGTTGGATTTCCATGAAGCATAAGAATAACATCACCTTTGCCTTCATCAATATAATGATAATGATTTTCTTTTATGGGAAAATAATGGGATTCAAAAGGATATTCACTTTTTAATTCTGAAGGTATATTTATCACCATTGCACTCCCAGCATGATTGAACTTAGTCCCGATCCGATTCCTAAAAGTGCGACTTTATCACCTTTAACCAGCGCCCCTGCTTCAGAGGCCATCATTAAGGTAATTGGAAGCGCACTAGATCCTGTATTTCCAAAAGTTGGATAAGTTCTAAAGGTTTTTTTATGAGTTAATTCTAAAGATTCTAATGAGAGTTTTTCATGTGCTGTTCCCACTTGATGAGTAAGAACTAATTGAGGGGTATCATTATTCCAGTTTAGCTCAGCTTTTAGTTTTTGCCAGGTAGACTGGGCAAGTATGACACCGTATTTTAAAAGCTCTTCTGAATCCGTTTCCATCACCAAGGAGTGAGTATTACCATCACCCCGACAGAGATGATTGGCACTTGAATCGGTTTGCACTGATCCGCCTAAAATTTGAGGGGATTCAGGGCTTAGGCTTTTATGAGTGAGTAAAATAGCGGTAGCTGCACTTCCTATGGTTAAATTGGCAATATATTTTTTAATATTTTTGCGATCGATTAGGGGGTCATTTAAAAGTTTCTCTATTGTTCCTTCAATGAGTGGTCCACCATTTTCTCCACTTACAATGAGTGCCGATTTGATTTGTCCATTTTCAATCATATTACCGGCGACAACAATGGCATTGATCACACCTAAGCAAGCATTAGAGAGATCAAAAATCATTGCGTGAGCCGAGAGTTCTAAATTGGCATGCACCACTGAAGCAGTTGCCGGCTCTAGAAAATCTCGACAGACAGATGCGTGGATGAGTAGATCAATTTCATCTTTTTTTATTTTTGAATTTAAGAAAAGTTTTTTAGCTGCGGCACTCGAGAGATCACTTGGCTTAGTACCTGTTGGCCACTGTCGACGAGAAATAATCCCCGTCATCAGTTCAAGTCTTCCTTCGGGAAGTTTAAGCCTTTGATAAAGTGGGGCAAGTCTTTCTTCAATCTGTATAGATGTCACAATTTCACTGGAGATATCGTAAGCAAATGATTCAATAACGACATTTTTAAATTTCATAAGCTGCCCTTTAGAATATGAAGATTGGCCATTGAAATGCCAGAGAGCATTGATCCTACTATTCCTAAAAAGCCTTGATCAGTTCCGCAAATATAAAGTCCTTCAATATGAGTTCTTCCGTTGCGTGATTTATCAATTGAGCCATAAACGGTTCCCCCAAAGTGATTAGTGTAGCGTTTAATGGTTGTTGGAGTAAAAATATCTTTAAAGCGAATTTCAAAATTACTTTGTAGTCCACAATTTTTTAAAATACTCAGACTGTGATTGTAAACTTCTTGCTTTTTTTCTTTATAAAATTCTTTACCTTTTAAAAGCTCTTCATTCCATAATTCAAAATTGGCAATATTGGTTAATCGAAGTACACCTTCGTCCAAATTATCATTTTGAAAATTATTTGGAAAACAGACCACGGCACTTTCGCGATCAAATAAAGTTTGCGGCTTTTGATAAAGATATTCGGGACGATTATTATAAAAAATAATAGTGGCATCAATGCCTAAGTCCCTAGGTTTTTTATCGGTGATGAGAATACTCTCTGTAAAAGAGAGATTTCCAACTCGAGGTGTGCTGATTGGTTTTTGATCAAGTGCACTCATTGTTTCAGGCAGGCCAATGGATGATAGAATTGATTCACATTCTAAAACTTCATCTCCATTAACTTCTACTCCAGTGACTTGAGCAGATGAAGAAATTATTTTTGTCACTTCAGACTTAAATTGTATTTCTACACCACATTCTTCTAATTTTTTTAAAAGTAAATCGATAATTGTGCGCACTCCGCCTTCAGGACGGCCGAAGCCCTCAAGGAAAATACTTTTAAACATAATCACAAATTGGGAAAAATCCATATCGTTTTCCCAGGCACTTCCATAGATTAGTAGTGGACAAAAAATCATTTCAATTAACGCCTTATCAGCGATAAAGTGACCCACAACAGTTTTGGCCATAACTGTTTCATTTGAAAGATTGACTTCGTCAAAATTTTTTATAAGTTCAAGGAGTTTTAAAAAACCATCAATTTCATTTGGAAAATGATGAGTGATTTCTTCCAACAACTCTTGAATCTCGTTGGTAAATTTTAATGTTTTATCTGGAAAGCGAATGAGGGAGTAGTTCTGGGGCGAAAGCTTGAATTCTCCAAGAGGAATTCTCAGCTGTTTCATTAATTTATTAAAAGGCTTACCCTTATCATGAGGGGATACAAAATTAGTTAAGGCATGTAAGCCTACATCAAATTTTCTTTTTCCTCTTGAATAATAGGAATTTAGCCCTCCAGTGATGGTGTGCTTTTCTAAAATCAGAATTTTTTTATCATACATGGCAAGGCGGATTCCAGCCGCAAGACCTGACATACCGGCCCCGATGATAATGCAATCATATTTTTTGGACATTACAGTTTAAGCATTAAATTTTGGTGCAAGATATTCTACGCATGATTGCATTGAAGCAAGTCTGGTGTAATCTTCTTGAGGAACTTCAATTTTATGGCGTTTTTTTAATTCCATAACTATATCTAGAAAATCCATTGAATCCAAATCTAATTGCTCTCTTAGGGCCACATCATCTTTTATACCAGTCACATCGTCATCTAAAGCGATATCGGCGATGATATCCAGGACTTTTGATCTTACTTCTTCATTGCTTAACATAATTGACTCCTTAAAATATTTATAAAGCTAATTAAACTTTTTAACGATTAACGTTGAATTAATCCCCAGCATTCCAAAAGAATTATTCAAAATAATTTTTACGTCATGAGCGATTTTT
>CANFNL010000065.1 GCA_947448205.1 Bacteriovoracaceae bacterium | reverse complement strand
TGCCTTATACCGGACTAGAGTTGAGTAGATGGACTTTCATCTTTTTACTTATTTTAATGTTTCTTAATTTTTTTAAAATAGATATTTCGTGGATGGAATTTTCAAAAATTTCCAAGGGTGATGTTTATACTCTTTTCTTTTCATATTTTTTTATACCCTCGCTATTTGTAAGCATTTGCCATTTATTGAATCTAGCTGAATCTATTACTATTGGATTTTTTTTAACAAACCTAGCACCATTTGCCATCATCGCTCCTCAGTTCTTAAAATTAGAACATGAAAGAAAAAACTCACTTAAGCTGATCATAATCTCAACAATCATCTTTCCAGTATATTTCACATTAATGTTTATCTTATTTTTCAGAAGATCTATCAGGATTAACTCTTTATCACTGTTTAAAGATGCATTTTTATTAATTCTGATTCCACTAATCGCTTCAATTTTCTTTAAAAAATTTAAATATAATCTATATGGAAAAAAATATTTACTAAATCTCGTTCCTTGTTTGAACATGATTATAATTGGTATATTATGTTTCATCTATACGGGATCTAGTTTTCTCAAAAACAATTTTTCAAGCCTAACTACTACCGATTTTTTTATTTTGGTTGGCTTAGCTATACTTCAAGATTTTGGTACTTACTTTATTTCAAAAATTATAATGCTGACAAACTATCAACGTGTAACATTAAGTGCAAAAAATGTCGCACTCACTGGAATTTTTGCAACCATTTTTTTTCCAAGATCTATTCTGCCAATTGTGATTGTACTTGGTGTCCATTTTTTACTTTTTAATTTTTTCTATTTTTTAAACCTGAATTCGATTTCTAATGAATAAACATCTGCAATTTAAGGATCTCAAGATCCTTCCAGTTAAACAACAAGTTCACTGCTCTCTAAATTGATTTCCCCAGTTCATCAATAAAAAAGCCCCTTTTCAAGGGGCTTTTTTATTTAAGCTATTTTCATTTTCTTCTTTAATTCTTCGAAGGTCTTTTCCTCTCGGATGGCGTACATCAAATTATTTTTAATTTGCGAATTTGATGAATAATACTTTTTAACTGTTTCAACATCCATTCCAGCAGTTTTTGCACTTTCTTCAATTTTTTTATTAAAGTCAGCATCTGATGTTTCAATCTTAAACTCTTGAGCCAAGTGGTCTAAAATTAACCCAGATCGTACTTGAAAATCTGCCTTAGTTGTTAAATCAGTAGCCCATTTTTTGAAATATTCTGCGACCATCGCATCGTTAAAACCTTGGGATTTTAAATTTTTTGCCAGATCGTCTTGAAGGTATTTTTCTTGATTTTGCACAAGTGTAGCAGGAATATCGAACTTATTTTCTTTTACTAGTTTTTCAAGAATTTCCTGATGAAGCTTCTCGAGTGCTTGTCTTTCTTTTTGAGAGGCTAAATTTGCTTTGTTTTTTTCATTAAAGTCAGCTACTGATTCATAACCAAATTCCTTGGCCATTTCATCATTTAATGCTGGGTATTTTTTTTCTTTAATTTCTAAGAGCTCAACTTCGAAAGTTACTTTAGCATTTTGAAGTTCAGTTGCATGATAATCTGCTGGAAAAGTTAATAAAATATTTTTCTTATCACCCTTCTTAATTCCAAGCATTCCATCTTCAAACCCAGGAATAAATTGACCAGAACCAATTTCTAAAAGGTACTCAGAACCTTTCATATTTTCAGGTCGAGATCCATCTTCCTTAACTCCTTCGAAATTAAAAACTGCAAAATGTCCTTTTGCTAATCCCACACTTGAATCTGCCACTTCAGTCATCTCAACTTTTGATCCCAAGTAATTATTCGTAACCTTAGCTAAATCTTCAGCACTCACTTCTACTTTTTCTTTTTTAAATGAGAACGAAGAATAATCACTGATTTTAATTTCTGGAAAAACTTCGATAACTGCTTCAAAACTTACACTCTTACCAGATTCATATTTAACATTTTCAAATGCTGGATAACCAACAGTCTTTAATTTCTCTTTTGTTACAGCTTCAAACAATTGAGTTTGAACAAATTGATTAAGAGCATCTGATTCTATTTGCGGACCATAGAATTGCTCAACCATAGTTAAAGGCGCTTTGCCTTTTCTAAAGCCCTTCATATTTGTACTGCTTTGTTTTTTTACAACTGCTGCTTTGATTTCTCGAGAAAGATCAAGAGTAGCAAAATTGAATTCCAGTTTTTTAGTGCAACCATTAACGCTTTTTACAGTGTACGACATACAAAATCCTCTTTGAAAATTAGTTCTCTCAAAGTATTAAACAGAGCTCTAATTGTCAATGTAAAGCAACTAAAAGCTAGAGTTAGTAGAGTACTTCTCTTAGGTAAAGCCCCTGAGGAGGCGCTGTGGCACCGAGGCGATTATTCATGGGTATTCTTAATGATTTTTGCAGATCACTTAGTGTTATTTTCCCCCTCCCAAGACTCCAAAGCGCCCCCATCATGAGGCGCACCATCTGCTTTAAAAAACCACTGCCAGCAACCCTAAAAACATAATAATCACTTATAATCTCGCTCCAATGACCATCTGAGTGAAAATGAAGCAGATCACAGCTAAATATTTGGCGCACACTTGTCTCAACATCAGTTCCAGTACACTGAAAATTGATAAAATCATGCTCACCACAAAAGAGCTTGCAACCTTCCTTCATAAGCTCAATATCTAAATCAAAAGGAAATAAAGTAATAAGCTCTTGAGCAAATGGAGAAATTGTATCCAAATTAGAGAAAACATAATTATATTCTTTAGACTTAGCACTATAAATTGGATGAAACCCAGACAGGCAGAGTTCTGCACTTTTTACTCGGATATCCAATGGTAAGTGTGAATTTAAGGCACGCGCTAAGCTTGTCACCGGAATATTAACAGGAATTTCGATACGTACAATTTGGCCTAAGGCATGAACTCCAGCGTCTGTACGACCAGATCCTAAAGACTTAATATCATCACTTTTTGAAAGCAGCTTTAATGCATTATTTAATTCACCTTGAATAGTTCTACCAGAGGATTGAATTTGAAATCCTTGATAATGAGTACCTTTATATTCGAGAGTAATTTTATAAGTATTCAAAAGTAAAACCAATTCCCAAAGATGTCCCAGAAATTTTTATTTCATCTTGAAAATGACTATAATTTTGATAGCGAGCTTCTAAATTTAGAAAAAGATTTGTAATTTTACTTTCTGAAAATAAAGCATAAGCCAAATTATTGCTAAAACCTGAGAGGTTTATCTGAAATTTAGCATTAGCGAAAGACCCATATCCAACCTGAATTTTGTTTTTACCAGCTTCACCATTTAGGAAATCACTCCTATTTTGATAGAGCCCGGTTGCACTTGGACCAGCAGAACCAGAAATTTTAAGCCAATGATAAATAGGAATTTCAATACCAAGTCCCGCATCTACAGGAATTTCCCATAATCGAAATGTCGCCTCACTTCTTTCGTTCGTTTTAATAAAAAGACCACGTCCACTATTATAGCCAACGCCTATGCCTAAATTCCAAAAAGTATTCACATAATCAGATCGATAAAAATACTGATCGCTGTGAATGAAAAGTGCACCAACTTTAATATGTTTATAGCCTTCAGAAATAGTTCTACTGATAATATTATTAGGTGACTGATAGTCATAATTATTTTTTATAAATGTTAAATTAAAAGCTGAACTTGAAAGTTTTCTAAAATCTGAAGCAATTGTTTTTTTATCTAACTCAATAAAGTTTTCTTTTTTATCAAAGCTTCCAGGTGGTACATAACCAACATCTTCGAGTTCTTTGCGTTTATCCGTTTTTTCTGAACTGAGTGTATCGGATTTGACAAAAATAAAATCTGATTGTGCATTTTTTTTTATTTTTACACTCTCTACTTGATTTCTATTTTCTGGCTTATCAGCCACATATGGGCTTGCTCCTTCAATTTTGAGTTTTCCCAGAGAATCTTCAATGTCCCCACCAGACACAATTTCTTTAAAATCTACTGCAAACAGCATTCTTGGAATAAAACTCAAAAATAAGATCACGTAAAAACATTGCAAGATTTTTCTAGAGAACATCATCCTAATTTTCTCCATACTCTTCGTCGTCTTCATTTTTCCATTGAAACATATCGTCTAACTTTCCCTTATTTTTCATAAAATAAAGTAGTGATGCAAAAACATATACATTGATAATAAAGCCAATCATTATTTCTTCTTCAACTGATGTTAAAATCATCAGAAGAAAAATAATGGCCAATACTCGTTTTTTATGAAGCCTAACCCATTCAGATTTTTTGAATGAATTAAATGGAATATTAGAAATCATTAAAAACGCAAAAAACAAAACATACAAAATCAAAAATGGAGAAAAATCATTAAGTATTGGATACTTAATAGAAAATAAAACCAATCCCACCATGGCCAGTGCACCACTTGGAATGGGAAGTCCTTGAAAAAAATCAGAACTTACTTTATCAATATTGGCATTAAACCGAGCTAATCTCAAAGCTCCGCAAAGGAGAAAGATAAACGATGTAATAAGTCCAATACGTCCTAGATCGAAAAAGAATTTGTTATAAACTAAAAAAGCTGGTGCAACACCAAAAGTAACTACGTCCGAAATGGAATCAAACTGCTCACCAAAAGCAGACTGAGTATGTGTCATTCGCGCCACTCGACCATCAACTGAGTCAAAAATAGCACCTAAAACCAAAAGCATAGAAGCTGAATAAAATTCACCTTTCCAACCCAAAATAATTGAAAAAAATCCACAAGCCATATTGAGGGCAGTAAACGTATTTGGAAGAAAAAAGGCTAAACGCCTTGGAGAATTTAACATATTAGTACCTATTAAGTATTATCAGGCAGTACTGCAAAAATTGTTTCACATGCACTTACCTCATCGTTTTCTTTAACTAGTATCTCATACTTTTTTGGTAAATAAAGCATAACGGTTCCCCCAAAGGGGAAGTAACCAATATTTACTCTTCTACCACCTCTATCACCTGGCATAATCATGAGCTCGGGCCAAAAACCCAATTTGCATTTTAAAAATGTTAGTCCAATACATTCTCCACGATTATCCAAAGCAAGGGCCACACCCTTACCTTCTTTACTGCCTAAAACCTCTACTGCTTTATGAGTCCTAAAAAAAGAATATCCATTATGGACCAACAAGGTTTTTATCTCACAAGAAAGTGGCAAATAAATACCCATTTCTTTCCACCATGGAATCATAATTTGGATCTCAATGAGTTGTTCACCGTACAGACCATGGGAGACATTTTGTTCAATATGGATAATCTTTCCATTTATTGGTGAAAAGATTACTCCCTTTGTACTTACTGGATCGTCGCGAAAGTCATTGCGATTTTTTCGTAAAACTAAATACAGAAAAGTATAAATTAGTGCAAAAATTAAAAGTATTTTATAAAAACCAAACAACCAAAACGTAATAAATAGAATAACTGCAAAAGTATTGAATTTAGCAGGTAAGTAAGATTTTAACATGGCTAACGAAATTCCTCGTCGAGAGTTCTAAAGTAATAAGGCTCTACACGCATATTTTTTTCGAGCAATTTGAGAAATAATTTTGATGCTTGATTCTTAATTAATTCTTTAGTGCTTGTGAGCTTAGTAAAATTTGCTTCAGTATTATCAATGGTAAATCCAAGATTTGCATCGCTTATGCTCAATAATTCTTTATTGATCAATTCTTTTTCAGAAATTCCCTCACTCCAATTATAAATAAAAACCTGACCTTTAAAAGCATTTGTGGTCCAAAAGCCTCTAATAATTCCTATCAGCATGGGTACTTCGAAGTGATAAAATGAATAAACTTTCATTCCATTCATTTCAAAAACTTGTGCCAACCCTTCGCTTAGCCTCATTCCGGTATATGAGCCTGGACCACTTGAAACAAAACAGCGAATTTGAGTAATATTTAAATTGTACTTTTTTAAAAGTTCAAAAATTTTGTAATGGATCACTTCAGATGGCTTTAGATCTTTCACACTTGTGTATTCAAGCCATGTAAAACTTGAATCTAGCAATCCAATTTCTAATCCAGAAGTTGTGTCAATAAATAGTGAATACACTAAAAAAACCTGCTCACGTCGTTAAAGATTGCACCAACCATAAGCATTAGAAGTATAGAAAGACCTACTTGTTGAGCAATCTCCATTTTTCTTCTCGATAACGGTCCACCATTAAGGATTTCTAGGGCTATGAACATTATATGTCCTCCATCAAGAACGGGAATGGGGAATAAATTTATCACACCAAGATTTACCGAAATCAAGGCCATCAATTGAAAGAAATATGAAAGAGAAGTATTAAAGGAATCATGAGCAACTTTACCTATAGCCAAAGGGCCACCAATAGTTTTAAGTGAAATTTGATTGGTCAATAATTTAACAAAGCCATCTATCGTCTTTTTTACTGAGTCCCAAGTACGAATACCTGAATATTTTAAAGAGCCAACTAACCCTTTTGATTTAGTGTGGATAAAATTTATTTTTTGAACTTCAATAAAGCTATAAACTCCTAATAAACGCACTGATTTCCCTTCTTGTGTTGATACATCTGGCGCCACTGTAATTTGCTTAATCTCTCCCTTGCTCCAAATTTCAACCTTTACTTCTTTTTTTTCATAAGTCTGAAGCTTTGATCTCAAATCTTCAAAACTATAAACCTTCTCGCCTTCGAGGCTTATGAAAACATCATCACCCTTGATGCCAACTTTATCAGCAGGTGAATTCATGCCTACACTGCGAACCATAAGATCTATGGTCCGAAAGCCTTTCGTTTCAAAAGCAATGAGCATTGTTCTTAGATCAGAGAAACTTATGGGAATTTCAATAACAGCTTTCATATCAACATTTAGATTGTCGTTTGAAATATCTTGCCCTGGTAATATTGGATAAAGGTAGGCGGCTTTAACATTTGCTTTATTGGCCATTTCCTCAATCGAGTCTTTAAAATTAAGCTTATCTTTTTCAAAACTAACGAAGTACCGATTAGACTTAGAGTCAATAAGAAATGGCTTTCGTAAAAATGGTGGGTATTTTATAACTTCTTCAAAAAACTTATCCCCTTTAAAATCTACATTGAGAATTGTATTTGCCTCTAATCTCTTAACTGTCAGATTTTTAATCTCGCTCTTGCCCTCAACCATTAAATCAGTTGGATTATAAACCTCAGTATCGTTAACTCTCTGTAAAATATCCCCACTCCTTAAACCAGCTTTATACAAAATTGATTCAGTTGGAATAGCTCCTATTTTAATTTCAGGTATCCGCTCTCCGGTAATTAACAATGAGAAGAAAATGAAAAAGGCTAAAATAAAATTAGCTAATGGCCCACCAATAACAATCCAAAAACGTGCGATTTTTCCTTGATGAGTAAAACTATATTTCCTTTCTGATTCTGGAATATCATCCATATTGAATGGATCATCTCCAAACATTTTAACATATCCGCCTAGCGGAACTGCAGAAATTGCATACTCAGTATCACCAATTTTTTTCTTAAAAATTTTTGGACCAAATCCAATTGAAAAAACCTCTACTCTCACTCCGAAAAGCCTAGCAAAAAGAAAATGTCCAAGTTCGTGAAAAAAAACTAGTGGTCCTAAGAATAATATAAAAATAGCAATTTTTTCTATTAACATGAATGCCTCTTACGTGCGTTTTAGATAGGAAAATGACGTCCTAGATATTTTACAACAATCGCGAAAAAAGGCGATAGAAAGATTAGACTATCAATACGGTCATAAATACCACCGTGACCTGGTATAAGATTAGAGCTATCTTTGATGGCAAATTCTCTTTTGATTTTCGATTGAACTAAATCACCCACTTGGGAAAGTACTCCACACAACGCAAAAATAACCGAGTATTTCCATTCATAGTCTTGCAGCATAAAATACCAAGCTACTGTTCCAAAAACTGCAGAAATGAGAACTCCTCCTATTAAACCTTCAATAGTTTTTTTAGGACTTACCTCCGGCCAAAGCTTGTGCTTGCCAAAATTTTTACCAACAAACCAAGCTCCAGTATCCATACTGAATGTAACAATTAAAAGAAGGGCTAAAATTTGGCGCCAATACACCGTTTCAAAATGTATTCCAAAGGATAACAATGGCAATATCGTAATCATGCAAAGTAAGCCAGGATTTCTTTTTATACTCTTCTTCATAAATCCATCATTTAATGGAATTTTAAAAAGGTAATAAATTAAAAAAAGATCTAGCAATATTGCGGAAATTGTAAAAAAACTGCGAGATAATTTTGCATCGTAAGCAAAATTTATAGCTATAAAAAAAAGCGTGAAGAAAAAAACTATATATTTATAAAAAAAAGTCTTTCGTGAAAGTTTTGCAAAATTTACTAAAAGTTCATCAATACACAAAACACCTACAAACATACACAAAATAAGTGTCGGTATTTTTCCTAAATAAACACAAACAATTACAGAAAAAGTCATCACAAGGGCCGATAGTATTCTCAACTTTGTATTAGTCAAATTTAGCCTCTTATTAAACTTTTATTCATTTTGGCTTGCTCTATATTAGATTTTAAATCTGAAGTTTTAGAAGTTGCACCAAAACGTCTTTCCCGAACTGCGACATTTGCAAGTATTTCTCTAAACTCATCTGCAGTAAAGTCTGGCCACTTTGTTTCGGTAAAATAAAGTTCAGCATAAGCAATTTGCCATAATAAAAAATTTGAAACTCGATGATCTCCACCTGTCCGAATCAATAAATCGACATCTCCCAAATCAGGAATCATTAAATTTTTAGAAAGCTCTTCTTCTGTAATTTCCTTATTTGGATTATTCATCATATAAGAATTGATCGCTTGTATAATTTCTGCTCTTCCACCATAACCAAAAGCAAAAGTTAGCTTTAGGCCATTATTAAACTGAGTTTCATTCTCTAGTTGGAAAATTAAATTTTTAGTAATTGCAGGAAGATTAGAAATATCTCCCATAATCTTAAAGCGTATATTATTTTTTAAAATGCGGTCACGTTCTCGTTTTAAGAACTTGTGGAGTAAATTAAATAGAACCCTTACTTCAGTCTGCGGTCTGCACCAGTTCTCGGATGAAAAAGCATACATTGTAAGTGAGCTGATTCCACAGTTATCTGCTTCTTGAACTATATCAGCAACAACTCCTGAGCCTCGCACATGCCCCCACACCCTTGGATGCGAACGCCTAGTAGCCCAACGGCCATTACCATCCATAATAATTGCAACATGCTTAATAGAGTGCTTTAGCTTTTCTAAAATCATTTTTATTTCTAGATCGCCAAAACTTCTTTTTCTTTAGCTGAAACAATTACATCAACTTCTTTTGTGAATTTATCAGTTATATTTTGAATTTCTGTTTGAATTTTTTTAGATTCATCTTCAGAAACTAGTTTATCTTTTTCAGCTTTTTTCACCGCATCGTTTTGATCACGTCTTGCGTTTCTTATGATAACTTTTGTATCTTCACCAATTTTTTTAATTTCACGAGCGAGATCTTTACGCTTGTCTTCAGTTAAAGATGGGAAATTCAAACGTACTAAATTACCATCATTGGTTGGCGTAACCCCTAGGTTTGCCCCAAAGATCGCCTTTTCAATTGCAGGAATCATTGTTTTATCAAATGGCTGAATCTGAAGTAGTCGTGCCTCTGGCGTACTGATTTGTCCCAATTGATTAATCGGACTTAAGGAGCCGTAATATTCAACTTGCACTCCATCAAGAATATTAGCCGAGGCTCTTCCCGTGCGCACTTTTGTTAATTGATGTTTTAATGAATCAATAGCTTTTTTCATTGAATCATTTAATGAAGTTTTAATTTTATCCATCATAATGATATCCCCTCTTATTTATTAGTTACAATTGTTCCAGTATTATCGCCCATAACTGCGCGCTTAATATTTCCTCGTTCAAACATGTTAAAAACGAGAATATCAATCTCGTTATCCATGCAAAGACTTATGGCCGTTGAATCCATGACTTGGAGTCCTTTATTTAATACATCCATAAATTTAAGTTTATCAATTTTTACAGCATCTTTAAACTTCATTGGATCTTTATCAAAAATTCCATCCACCTTTGTGGCTTTCATAATAACGTTCGCATCAATTTCATTAGCTCGAAGAGCTGCAGCAGTATCAGTTGTAAAATAAGGGTTACCTGTGCCAGCTGCAAAAATAACAACACGCTTTTTTTCTAAGTGACGAACAGCCCTTCTTCTTATATAGGGTTCAGCAATTTCTTGCATATCAATTGCAGTTAAGACTCGAGTATTAATTCCATTCCTCTCCATACTATCTTGAAGTGCAAGCGAGTTTATAACTGTGGCTAACATACCCATATGGTCTGAAGTTGTACGATCCATCCCAACAGTAGCTCCTGCAACACCTCGGTGAATATTACCTCCACCAATGACTATTGCGACTTCCACTCCCATTTCTATAAGTTCTTTTACTTCGCTAGAAATTGTATTGAGTACATCTAGACTTATGCCATGCCCTTTATCTCCAGCAAGTGCCTCACCAGATAATTTTAAAAGGATTCGACCGTATTTCATAGCTCTCCTAATAATTTTTTAAATTGTAAATTTAACGGGAATAAAAAAAAGGGGCCTTAAAAGCCCCTTTTTTGTTTTTGATAATTCTTAGTGTTGCCCACCTGTCATAGCAGCTACTTCAGCAGCGAAGTCATCCACTCTTTTTTCAATACCTTCTCCAAGGTTGAATTTTACAAATCTTCTCACGTCGATTTTTTCTCCAACTTTAATAGTAAGTTCATTGATTAAATCTTGAACTGATATGTCTGGGTTTTTAACAAATTTTTGATCAAGAAGACAAACTTCAGAAGCTAATTTCTTAACTTTTCCTTCTACGATTTTAGGGATCATATTATCTGGTTTCCCTTCTTCTTTTAACTGAGCAGTATAGATTGAAATTTCTCTATCAACGAATGCTTGATCCATTTCACTTGATCTAACAAATTTTGGATCAGCAGCAGCTACATGCATAGCTACATCTTTTACGAAATTTTGGAAATCTTCTGACTTTGCTACGAAATCTGTTTCGCAATTTACTTCAACAAGAACTCCCATTCTTCCACCGTGGATATAAGACCCTACAGCACCTTCAGCCGCTACTCTAGATTGTTTTTTCTGAGCAGCTGCAAGTCCTTTTTGTCTTAGGTAATCGACCGCTTTTTCAAGGTCACCGTTAACTTCACCAAGGGCTTTTTTACAGTCCATCATTCCAGCACCAGTTTTTTCTCTTAATTCAGAAACAAGCTTTGCAGTAATTTGTGTCATATCTATTTCCTTCAATTCTTAAAAATTATTTGCCTAATAAATCTTATTCTTCGTCTGCTAGATCGATATCTTTTTCGTACTTGCTGATGATTTCTTTTTCAAGAGCAACATCACGAGTAGAATCTTTATCTTTAGCAAGCTTGTTATTTTTCTTAGCAAGCGCCATTCCTTCTGAAACCGAGTTGGCGAAGTAATCTGTAAACATCATAACTGATTTAATCGCATCATCATTTCCTGGAACTACATAATCAACACCTGTTGGATCACAGTTTGTATCTGTAATAGCAACAACAGGAATTCCTAAATTGTTGGCTTCTTGAATAGCAATTCTTTCGTTGTTTGGATCGATAACGAAAAGAGCTCCTGGAAGCTTTCTCATTTCTTTAATCCCGCCAAGAACTTTTTCTAATTTGATTACTTCTTTCTCAATATTTATTCTTTCTTTTTTAGTTAGAAGACCGAAATCTCCTGTTTCTTTCATTTTTTCTACTTTGCGAATTTTATCAATCGATAGTGCAACGGTTTTATAGTTAGTAAGCATTCCACCTAACCATCTTGAAGTTACATAGTTTGCACCGCAATCAATTGCAGCTTTTTCAACAACAGGAGCTGCTTGTCTTTTTGTTCCTACGAAAAGCACAGGCTTACCTTCCCCAGCAGTTTTCTTTAAGAACTCGTATGCATTTTTTGCAAGAGGAATTGTTTTAGCAAGATCGATAATGTAGATACCGTTCTTTTCACCGAAAACATACTTCTTCATTTTTGGATTCCACTTTTCAGTCTGGTGACCGAAGTGAGCGCCGGCCTCTAAGAGACCTTTTAGAGATAATTCTTCTGACATAGTAACTCCGTTGGTTAATCGAATTGCCTGTGAGCCATTTTACTGGACCAACATTTCAGACAACTGAAATTATTAATGAGATAGATTGATAACATACACCCTTATATTGGGCAAGAATTATACAAAAATCACATTGAAATTCTTAATCAAGTTAGGCTTTCAGGGCCCATCAAAACCTTTCTCGGTTTCGATCCCTGCGCAGGACCAACAACACCTTTTGATTCCATTTCTTCAATAAGATTTGCTGCTCTGTTGTATCCAACTCCTAAACGACGCTGCAATAATGACGCACTAGCAGAGCGATGTTCGACAACTACCCTGACCGCTTCTTCGTACTTATCATCTCGCTCACTAGAGTTGTCTCCTTCACGAAGCGAATTAGCTCCATCAACCTCTTCTTCTCCTTCATTTTCTAAAAATTCTAAAATTTTAGGATTAAATGTTGGTGCCATTTCTGCTAATTGCTCTGCTAAAATTTCAATTTCCTCTTCCTCGATAAATGCCGAGTGAATTCTAGTGGTATCGACCCCTTGCTTATAAAGCATATCTCCTTTACCAAGAAGCTTTTCCGCACCCATTGAGTTCAGAATGGTTCGCGAGTCAGTTGCACTTGTTACCCTAAATGATACACGCGTTGGAAAATTTGACTTTATTACCCCCGTAATAACATCAACGGAAGGCCTCTGTGTTGCTAAAATTAAATGAATTCCCGAAGCACGAGCCTTTGCCGCAAGACTATTAATATGATTTTCAATTTCAACTTTTTTTGCACTTAGCATCAGATCAGCAAATTCATCAACAATGATAACGATATAAGGAAGCTCATAGCTATCTTCTGAAGAATAGTCATAAAATTTTCTAATTTTATCAACTGCCTCAGTTTTTGCATTTTTTACTTTATGATTAAAGCCTTCAATATTTCTCACTCCAAATTCAGACATAATTGAATAGCGTCGCTCCATTTCTTGCCTTGCCCACAATAACGATGTCGCGGCCGTTTTTGGATCAATAATGACTGGCATGATCAAATGAGGCAACCTTGCATACAAGGCCAATTCCAATTGCTTTGGATCAATCAATATAAGCTTCATTTGATTTGGCGATTTTTTAATCAATAACGAAACAAGTATTGAATTAATAAATACTGACTTACCAGCCCCCGTTGAACCAGCAACAAGCATATGCGGCATCGTCGCCAAATCAGTTACAACAGGATCGCCAAAAGCATCTTTTCCCATAGCTAAAGGCAATTGATGATTTCCGGTTGAAAAATCCTTCGAGCTGATTACCTCATCAAGAAAAATAAATTCTCTAGGATTTCTCGGCACTTCGATACCAACTGTTGTCTTACCTTTCATTGGATAAACCATGCGAATCGGGGATCCAGATAGGGCAAGACTTAAATCTTCAGAAATCGATGTAAGCCTTGAAACTTTTTCACCAACTCCCAACTCCCATTCAAATGTATCTACAACTGGACCCTTTAGAACATTAATAATTCTTCCTTGAATCTTAAACTCACCAAGTTTAGCTTGAATTTTATTAATAATATCAAAAAAATATTTCTCTTCAGGTTGGGAGAATTTTGATTCGCGCTTTCGACTTGAACCAATTTTTATTAAATCGTAGTACTTATCTTCATTAAACTTTCCAATCGATGACAACTCTTTAATTGAAAGACCAATTTGTGATTCATCAACATATTCATCATCATAACCATCAACATAAGTCTCTTCTTCTAGAGCAATCTCAGGAGAATCAGAGCGCTTAGCTGTAGCAATTATAGAATTTACGTGAATACTTACTTCACGCTCATTGATCTCAGTAGTTGAACTTGAATGAATCGGAGCAATTTGCATGACTCTATCAGACACAGTAGATAGTACAACTTCTTCATTTAAAGCAAAGCTTTGCTCAATTGACTTGGGCTCATTATTTTTTATAGAGATCCTTTCTCTGATAAAAATAATAATTTTTTCCAATACTCCTTGAGTTTTATCTGCAAATGCTTTGATATCTATTTTTCTTAGTTCAGAGCTAACAACCTTCACTTTTTCAGTAAAGTCGCCTCTAAAAGAGCCCCAAATAAAAGAAATTAATGAAATAGTCCAAAGTATAATTGAAACAAAAGGAGAAAATAAGGATGATAAGATTTGATAGAGTCCCGCTCCAAGCAGAGAAGGTTGTAGATAATAAGCTGTCCATACGCAAAACAAGCTTAAAGAAAAGATATTCAAAACATCAATCCAATCAGCACGCCTTGAAAAAAGAAACACATAAAAGGAGGTAAAGATTAAGCATGGAATCAAAACCCAAGGTCCAGAATAATAATTCACGAAACTAAGAAAACTAGTTCCATAATACGAAAAATAACCATGAGTAGATGTTGAAGAAATTGAAAGGTAATTATCTGGAAGTGTATCCCTGTAATAAAAAACCACCAGAGTGATTACCGACAACAGAAAAAGAGTGAACATTTCGTATTTAAGTATTTTTGCATTCATACTTAAATTTTACATGAAGTTGGATTTTTGGAAATAAAAAACCCCAAGACAAGCTCGGGGTTTTTAAAATAAAGAGGGTGCATCGACCTTTTCTCACACCAAGCTTCCCTGGCACTACCTTCGGCGCTGAAGAGCTTAACTTCCGAGTTCGGGATGGGAT
>CANFNL010000064.1 GCA_947448205.1 Bacteriovoracaceae bacterium | reverse complement strand
TTTTGTCTAGATCTGCAGAAAACAAATATTGCCAATTTACTACTTCTCTTTCCTTATCTAGGTAAGCGTGCACCAATGCTTGCAGCCGGTGCAACTGTTGCCTGTATGATTGGTGAAAAGTTAGGTGTAGAGCAAGTTCAGATTTCAACACGAGGTTTGCGCTACGGAGTTTTAATTCAAGGAGAGATAAATGAAAAATTTAGCGTTGGGTAAAAACACAGAATCTCCTGTCTTCTTCAAAGCAGGAACAGTTATTTTTGCACAAGGTGATAATTCTCCAAATCTTATTTTGGTTAAGCGTGGTTTTATTCGTTTAATGAAATCTAATAGTAAGAATCTTTCGGTTTTTAAAATATGCAAAGACAAAGAAATTTTGAATGAGGTAAGTGTTTTAACCAGTCAACCTATCACTTTTTCAGCGATCGCTAAAACAGACGTAGAGTTAGTCTTCATTGAACAAAAAGATATTTTAACAGTACTAAAAAGTGGGCCCAATTGGATTCCTGAAATGTTTGAAACACTTTGTGATCGATTAATTTCAACTGAAACAATTATAGATGAGCATAATTTACTGGCAGGAGAAAAGAGCCCCGAGTTTCTTTTAACCAAAGACGAAGAAAGAGCCTGCTTAGAGGCTCTTGCTGAATATCGAAATGCCTAGTGCGAAAATTAGAGATTAATCTGTCTTCTTTTTTTAAGTGAAACGAGCACTTCAACTATTTTGTTTTGAGCTCTTTTTATATCACGTTTTTCAGTAGAATAAGGAGTTTTTAAAACACGAAATGCCTCTTCTGCATAATCTCGACTCGCGAGAGAGAGTAGACGCCTTTGAAATGAACGCTCAATGTTTTTTAATGCCATTCCAAGAATCGGTGCAGTGATATATTGAAAAATCATTTGCAAGTCACTATCTGATAAATTATCTAAGTCTGAAAAAGTAAAACATTGCTCTGTTAACTCCTCTGCGAGTTGAGGATTTCTTAGCTTTAAATTTTTAAGTAGTCGAGAGCGCTCCTCTCTGGGCATATGCTGAAGCATTTCAATAATCTGAGCTTTTCCATTGATAAAAATACTGTTCGTGTTGTTATTATTGTTAGCTTCCATGCATCTCCCTTAATTATTCCTGCTTTTGCCTAGACTTCGAATTTACTTTTTTCTTTTACAAACTTTTGTTTTGCATTTTCTATAGTTTTTTTATGTGCCTCAACAATATCGTGTATTTCATTGTTTTGGCTTACCTTAATTTCTGCAACTTGATCTTGATGTGATCGTTTGAGATTTTCAACTTCAAGCTGTAAACGAGTGTTTTCCTCTTCCACTGATTTAGATTGTCTATCTCTTATCTCCACGAGCTTTTGTTCTTGCTCGTTCTTGAGATTAGCAATTTTTGTTTCGTAGTCATCTTTCATGCGCTTCATTTCAGCTTCTTTATTTTTAGCAACGCTTGCATAACCCCTGTCATTATTAGATTTCATTTCCTTGATTTCAGTATTGTATCTTTTTGATTCAGCTTCCATAAATTTTTGAGCTTGAACATCATTAATGGTAGACATAACTTTCCTTTTTTTAAATTCAAGGCACTCGAATTCCTAGTCGTCTTATTATATGATACTATGACATAGACTAAGAAATGCAGGAGGCAAATATGTCCCAAGGGCAACAACGAATTTTTCTTGTTCATGGAAAAAGAACACCATTTGGAAAGTTTGGTGGATCATTAAAAGATATGACCCCGGTAGATCTTGCCGTTCATGCTTCTAAGGCTTTGATATCTGAAATTAAACTAGAGGCTTCAAAGATTGATCAAGTTATTTTAGGGAATGTCGTCACTTCTTCAACTGATACTATGTATGGTGGAAGGCATTTGGCGCTTAGGTTGGGGTGCCGGCAAGAAACTCCCGGCTTGGTGCTCAATAGACTTTGCGGCTCGGGTATCGAAGCTATTTTGAGTGCCTTTCGTTTAATCAAATTAGGTGAAGCAGAATGCATTCTTGCTGCAGGAACTGAAAATATGTCGATGGTTCCGCACTTAACATATGGATCGCGATTTGGAACTAAATACGGATCTTTAAAGTCTGTCGATATGCTTCTAGATGCACTCACCGATCAATACGTACAAACTCCAATGGGAGTTACTGCAGAAAATCTCGCAGAAAAATTTGAAATAACTAGAACTCAATGTGATGAATTTTCTTTTGGCTCACATCAGAGAGCAGCGCAAGCTTATAAAGAAGGATTTTTGCAAGGAGAAATTGCACCTGTACCGTTAAAGCGGGGAATTTGTGACCGCGATGAACATTTAAGAGAAGACGCCTCATTAGATGAAATGAAGACACTAAAATCTACATTTAAAATAGATGGCGTTGTCACTGCCGCTTCTGCTTCAGGCATTGTAGATGGAGCTGCTGCTGTGATCGTTGCTAGCGAAGCCTTCGTTAAACGAGAGGGACTTACTCCACTAGCAGAAATTATTGATGGTCATGTAGTTGGAGTAGACCCTAAGATCATGGGAATTGGACCAAGTCCTGCGATAAAAGCATTGTTGGCAAAAAATAACATGAAAATGGATCGTATTGATCTTTTTGAAATTAACGAAGCTTTTGCCGGGCAAACACTATCTTGTATGAAAGATACTGGCATTACTCATGATAAAATAAATTTATGGGGGGGAGCTGTAGCCTTAGGACATCCACTTGGTGCATCTGGGGTAAGAATTACTCATACACTTGCAAGACAACTCGCGCACTTTAATAAAAATTATGGAGTAGCTTCTGCTTGTATCGGTGGTGGACAAGGAATAGCAATTCTTATAAAGCGGTGTTAGAAAAATAAATGAAAGAATTGATTTTAAATCATCACGATTTTAGCGAGTTTAGAAGTTGGCTCAACTTGAACCTCGATGGACTAACATGGCAAGGACGATTCAAAAAAGAGTTTGAATCTTTCTGGGATTTATTTTTTGAAGATCAATTGACTCTTAGAAAATTAATGGAACGTTTTGAGTATGCCTACGGTCAGGTAAAAATAGGCTCACTTTCCTCTTGGTTTTTGTGGCTGAGAGATAAATTCATTAGCTATATTTTTGTTTTCAAGAATCAAAGCATCGAGCAAATTGCACTTGAGACAGACCTAAGTCCATCCCTTGTTGCTACTATTCTTAGAAATTTTCTCATGGATGAGTATCCTCATTTGGACCAGTATTTTACCAATGTTTTTCAAGTGGGAAATATATTGAGTCCAAATCTTGGAGTTACTTTTAATAAAATTAAAGTTGATATCAATATCGTTAGCCCTGCAAATGGTTCAAGAGAAGATGAGATCATGCCCTCCATGGAAGTTACACTTTTTGATGAGTGGAGTTTGTTTGTAAAACACATGAGAGCAGATTTTAAAAGTCATCAATTTGATCTTTCAAAAATCAAAGAACGTTCGAGTTTTTTGAAACAAATAAAAGTCATTCAAGATATTTCTATTCTGTTGTTATTTTTTACACTCAGTATTTATGGTGTTAAGCAACTTAATGTTTGGTACGAGAAGTACTTATTAAATAAGGTAAGTATTTACGAACCTAAATTTGATTGGCTCAATAAGAGTTTAGTTTTTAAAGGACCGGAAATTAAATCGGCTAAAGAATTTAAACTGAATTTTAACGAGATAAAAGATATTTCTAAGGGTGAGAAGTTAACGGAGTTTTTTGATCCTGACAAATACGAAGAAGAAACCGAAGTCACACTTACCTCTTTTGACAATATACCTAAAGATTTAAAAGATGCTGATAAGGAGCCCTCATTGTATGAAGGAGATGCTGAAAGTAAAAATGGCTATCGAGAAACAAAAGGTGGAACAACGATTGTTTATCGCTTAATGATGACCTCTACTAATCCTTATGCCGCTCGCGATAAGATCACTCAGCTCGTTGACAAATTCAAGGGCGAAGCAGTGGGTGAGTCAACTCCCGGTATGGATGTTCCCGGCGGCGTTTACTATAATGTTTATATTCCTAAAAAAGTTTTCAAAGAATTCATGAGTGAAACAATGAAAGTAGATCAAGCTAAACTTTTTGAAAGTAGTACCTCAAACGTTAAAAATGTTCCAGGAAAAACCAGAGTCTTTATTATGGTTAAGTCTATTTAAAATTACATTTGGCCGTCGGAAATTCCATAGAGTGATTTTAATTTTCTTAACAATAGATGAGATTTTCCGAGGTAATACCATTGTCTAAAAAATCCAATAGTCATTGCAATGATAAAACCTAAAACAACACCTGAGTGAGTTGTTTTTTGAACAAGCCCTGTATCGTGAGCTCCACCAAGAAGAAAGGCTATCATCCCCAAAATCAACATAAGGATGGTCCAAGGAATTGTTTGTCGTTTTGAGCGATCAGTTTCTTCTACAAATTTTTTTGTTTTTTCTAGGTAGGGTTTTAGGTCATCAGGAGGAGTATCAAACAGCTCATTTAAGTTTGTTCCAGAGCTGATGATTGAATAAACATTGTTTGTTAATCTCGAAACACCGATGAAGTAGAACATGACAAAGGCTTGTGCAAAGATTGTGTAAAGAAAAGCTGGTATCGCCGTCTGAATATGGCTAAATGGCAGATGGATTAATTTTAACGCAAGCAACGCCGTCAGAAGGATACTAGCAATCATTAAAACGATTAATGTGCGAAGTAAGTAGGCCATATTTTCTCTCTATGTGGTTTCAATTAAATTGTCAGAATAGCGTAGATTTGTTATTTATCATTCTAATCATTGGTAATAAACAACAATTTTAGCATCCCTCAAAGGTGAGTGCATGACAACTCCTATAAAATCGCAAAAAAAACTTCTCGAAAATCCTTTCGTTGGAAGCATAGTTGTGCCAGTTGCGATTGTTTTGGTTGGAGCATTGATTATATTTGGCATAACTCAAATGCTTTCTTCTGAGCGTTCATACAAAGACTTAGTTGAAGAAATACAATCTAAAACCTTTGGTAATAAATGGGTTGCTGCTTACGAGCTCTCTAAACAAATTAACTCTTCTCAGATTCCTAAAGAGGATTATCCTTGGCTCGTAATAAATTTAACAGACGCTTATAAAAATTCAATTGATGCGAGATCGCGAGGCTTTATTATTGCTGCACTTGGAGCTTTGAAAACCAACCTTGCCATCCCTGTTTTCCAACTGGCATTGAGTGACCAAGACTTAGACGTAAGGTTTCACGCTATAGTTTCTTTGGCTAATTTGCCGAAAGGGATTATATTTGATTGGAGTAAGGTAATTGAACTTTTAAATTCCGATCAGCCGATTTTAAAACAAGCTTCAGTTCTGGCCTTAGCCACTCACGCTGTGCCAGAGGCGCAAGCTTCAATTAAGAGACTGCTGGTTGACTCAAATTCTATTGTAAAATATGCAGCGGCTACTGCCCTGATAGCTTACAAGGATGAGAATTCAATGAGCGTTATAAAAGAAATTTTATTGAAACCTTATCCACCCGCTTCAGCTCGAGTCCAGCCACCACTTTTGGATGCTCAACAAATTACAGATTTAAAAATGAGTGTTTTAAGCACACTGCAAAAATATAATTGGAAAGCAATGAATGATATAATCTTAGAAGTAGCAAGTAGGGATTCGAATAATTCAGTCGCAACAAAAGCGAAAGAAGTATTAAATCTATTGAAAAAATAGACGATCCTTCGCATAATCTAAGTATTGGTTTTTTTTAATAACTAGCTGTCTACTTTAGACCAAGTTTTTGGTTGTAAAAGTTTGGCGGTTTTGCGTCTATAATGAGGATTTTTTTATGAGCAGCGATTCAAAACAAAGTTTAAATCGTCGTGAATTTTTTAGTTACATTACAGTTGGCTGGGTAATGTTTACAGCAGCTGTTGGAGGCCTACTGAGCCTTGCTTTTAGATTCACTTATCCCAATGTAAATTTCGAACCAGAAATGGAATTTTTAGCAGGAAGTCCTACTGATTATCCAAATGGAGTTGATGAGCGATGGAAAAATGGTTACGGGGTGTGGATGGTTAAGCAAGAAGGAAAACTTATTGCGCTCTCAAACATCTGTACACATTTGGGCTGCATTCCCAATTGGCTACCAGCTGAATTAAAATTCAAATGCCCATGTCACGGTTCTGGATATTATATGAGTGGAATTAATTTTGAAGGCCCAACGCCACGTCCACTTGAGCGCTTCAAGATTGGTTTACAGCCAGATGGGAAAATTAAAGTCGATAAAACCAAAATTTACCGTTGGGAAAAAGGTGAATGGGATAATCCAGATTCATTCCTTGAAGTGTAATTAGTAAAAGTAATCATTAAGTTAAAATATTTTTTTTAATAAGGTTTTTAAAATGTCAGACAAAGGAATTGCAAAACAAGTTAGAGAAACGCAAGTTTGGAAATCAATTTTCAGACACGGTCCTCCAGATAATTCTAGAAACAGAGCCGCAGTTATTGCTGGTAACGTTTTTCTACATCTTCACCCAATTAAATTAAAAAAATCAGGGGTTCAGCTAGGATATACTTGGTGTATGGGCGGACTTACATTTTTTATCTTCTTAGCTTTGACTGTTACGGGACTTCTTTTGATGTTCTATTACAGACCAACTGCTGAATACGCCTTCAACGATATCGTTGCCCTTAGAGAGCACGTGCCATTAGGTATTATGCGCGAAATACATCGTTGGGGAGCGCACGCCATGGTAATCACTGTTTGGATTCACATGTTCCGCGTATTTATGACCGGATCTTATAAGCCACCTCGCGAATTTAACTGGGGAGTAGGAGTAATTCTTCTCGTTTTAACTCTTCTGCTTTCATTTACAGGTTATTTACTTCCATGGGATCAGCTTGCTATTTGGGCGATCACAGTTGGATCAGGGATGGCCAAAGCAACACCGTTTGCCGGTAATGCCGGTCCCGGTGCAATGCTTGCGCGCATTGGTGACTTCGTTATGGTTTCAGATAAAAACGATGTACGATTCCAGTTATTAGGTGGACGTTTTGTTGGTGAGCCTGCTCTTTTAAGATTTTATATTCTTCACTGTGTTTTCATTCCACTAGTTGTTGGTGTGTTGATTGCTGTTCACTTTTGGAGAGTAAGAAAAGACGGTGGTATTTCAGCACCACTCTAGTTTTGTAAACTTTGAAAAATTAGTTACGACTATTAAGGAAAATAGAAATGCTAAGAGAACTTGTTAATAGATTATCGGATCCCATTATTTCCTTTCCACTGGCAACTTTTGCTTTTTACCTAATGCTTAGGTACTACAAAATTTTCGGGACAAAGAAATTTGCTTACTGGACTGTTGGAATACTAATCCCAGTGACTACTTGGTTTTTAGCTGATCCAAATTTTTTCTCCATTATTAAGACTCCAGACAATATTCCTATTATTATTTTGCTTATTTCAGTCGGATTCTTTACTTGGTTTGCTCTTCATAAAGCTGCAATTAACGATACACGCATTGAAGAGGGACTTGGTCCTATAGAAGCTACACCCGAAAATCGTGAAAAAGTATGGTCTTGGCCAAACTTAGTTTATGTCGAATTATTTGCCATTATTGCCTGTACGGCTTTCCTAATCGTTTGGGCCATTATCTTTAAGGCTCCACTCGAAGAACCAGCTAACCCAACTTGGGCACCAAACCCAGCTAAAGCACCCTGGTATTTTCTTGGCCTTCAAGAAATGCTTGTTTATTTTGACCCTTGGATGGCCGGAGTTGTGCTTCCTGGTTTAATTGTTGGTGGATTGATTGCTATTCCTTATATAGATACTAACCCCAAAGGAAATGGCTACTTTACTTTTAAAGAAAGAGCCATGGCTATCACAGCCTTTTTATATGGATGGTTAGTTCTCTGGGTTTATCTAATTATCGTCGGGGTCTTTTTAAGAGGACCAAACTGGACATTCTATGGCCCATTTGAATTCTGGGATTTTCACAAAGTAGTTGCTTCATTCAACGTTAACCTTTCAGAAATTATTTGGATTAAGATGTTGGGTATTGGACTTCCTAAAAACTTAGTTATGAGAGAAATTTTTGGAATCATCCTCTCTCTTGCCTACATTATAATTATCCCACCTTGGTTTGCTAAGGCAACTAAAGTAGGTCGTGATTTATTAAAAAATGTTGGAAGCATTCGTTACTATATTTTTATGTTTCTCATTTTGATGACTATGAGTTTACCAATAAAGATGATTCTTCGTTGGTTGTTTAGTTTAAAGTACATTGTGGCGCTGCCAGAATGGGAACTAAACTTATAATGTGATTTTTATTTAACTAATTTTTTGATTTTGTTTATATTTTTAAGGAATTGATATGAGTGAGAGTAAAGAACCTGGTATGGCATTTCAAATGACTAAGCTTCATAAGGTCATGGCAGTACTATCTTTTATTTTTTTCGTCACCACTGTATGGGTTTTTTTAGACGACTACATCAGGCCTTGGAAGGCGATTCAGGTTGAAGCTCAACAAATTAAACGCCGCCATACAGAAGAGGCAATTAAAGCAGCAAAAAAAGAAATTGATTCTAAAAAATTGGCAGAACTACAAGCTAATCTTGGAAAGGGCAAAGATATTGTAGCAAGCCGAAAAAAAGAAATTTCTAAAACTGAGGACGAACTTAAAGCAGTCTTAACAAAGATTAAAGCTCAAACTATCAAAAATGGTACATCAAACGGGGATGTTTCAGCGATAAACTTCCAATATGAAACAGCTCAAAAAGAGCACAACGCTAAGGAAGCTGAGAAAAAATTAGCTGAACTTTTAAAATTAAAAGCAGAATTTTCACAGGGAAAAGATAATTTAAAAGCCTATCAAGCTGAAGAAAAAATTATTCGTGCCAAATTGGCAGATTTAAATAAAGAAGTAACTGACAATGAAAAGGCAATCAAAGAGATCACTACTAAGTTAAACTTGCTTGAACTAGCAAAAAAACAAACGGATATGTCTTTGATATTTGCTATCAGGAACATGCCATTTCTCGATTACCTCGATCCAACAATTAAGATTCAGCAGATCGTTATTAACAATGTAACTGATGATAGATATTTCAGACAAGTTCCCAAAGTTGATCGTTGTATTACCTGCCATACATTTATTGATCAGCCTGGATATGAAAAAGAAAAACAACCTTTCAGAACTCACCCGAAATTAGATCTGATGGTTGGAATGGAGTCAAGTCACCCAATGAAGACTACAGGGTGTACTTCTTGTCACGGTGGTGAAGGTCAAAGAGTTAATGATTTTGCTTCAGTGGCACACATGCCAGATGGAGAAAAACAAGAAAAAGAATGGATTCAAAAATACGGATGGAAAGAGCCACATCACGTTGCAAGTCCTATGCTAAAATTATCTCAAACTGAAGCTGGATGTGTGAAATGTCACTCTGGGGTTGAGCTAATAAAAGGAGCGACAGTTTTAAATGAAGGACGTATGGCCATTGAGAAATATGGTTGTTATGGATGTCACAAAATGGGAGAGTGGGCTGAAAATAGAAGAAAGCCTGGTCCATCACTTCTTAAAATTGCTGGCAAAGTAGATAAAGAGTGGTTTAAGTCTTGGGTTTGGGAGCCACGCTCATTTAATAAGCACTCAAGAATGCCTGCCTTCTTTAGGCAATCTAATAATTCGAAACCAGAATTTATTCGATACAATATGGCAGAAGTTAACGCCATAGCTGAATATGTTTACGATAAATCTAAACCATATGTACCAAATGAAAAATTTCATGCAGGTAACGCAGAAAACGGAAAGAAAATAATTTCTCAAGTCGGATGTTTAGGTTGTCATGGAGTTGATGGACTCGAAGACCAATCAAATAAAGTCAAAGCTTATGCAGGTCCTTGGCTAACAGGACTTGGATCAAAAGTTCAACCAGACTGGTTAGTCTCATGGCTTAAAAAACCATCTCATTATCAAGAAGACACAATCATGCCTTCTATGCGCTTATCGGATCAAGAAGCTAACGATATAGCGACATACTTGTTATCTATGAGAAATAAAACTTTTGAAGCACTCACATTTTCCCCGCTAGATACAAAAGCTCGCGATGAACTTTTAGCAGATTATAATTCTACTTTTGATACGTATGAATCAGCTGTTAAGAAAGTTGCCAAGATGAGTGATCGCGAAAAAACCCTCGATCTTGGTAAGCGTTCAATTGGTAAATATGGTTGTTATTCTTGTCACAATCTTGAAGGATTTGATGGCTACGAAGGGATTGGACCAAACTTAACAAAAGAAGGATCTAAGCCAATTACTCAATTTGGTTATGGTTTACAACATGATGTCGCTCAAACTAGAGATGCTTGGATTACAGCTCACCTTCAAAGACCAAGTCGATGGGATGAAGGAATCGATAAAGTCTTTAAAGACTTAAACAAAATGCCAAACTTTTACATGAGTGAAGCAGAAGCTAAGAAAATAACTGTAGCAATCTTAGGTCAAGTGGCTGACGTTGTTCCTATGGAAGGTATTAAAAAACATGATGCTGGTGCTGCCCTTTATAACCAAGGAATGAAAGTTGCTGGAAAATATAATTGTATGGGATGTCACCAAATCGATGGTCTTCGAGGCGATATTTTAAAAATGTACGCTGATGATATTAATCAAGGTCCACCTAGATTAGTTAACGAAGGTCACCGTGTACAAACAAAATGGATGTATCATTTCTTTGGAAATGTTCAACCTATCAGACCTTGGTTACAAATTAGAATGCCTTCGTTTAATCTTTCATTAGAAGAAAAAAATAAGCTAATTGCTGGATTTCAACAGGGTGCTCACCAGGGAACTTTTGAAGAGCCAGAGATGGAAGTAGTTTGGGAGCCAGGAGAAAAAGAAGGAGCAGCAAAGCTTTGGAGTGCATATAATTGTGTTTCTTGTCACTCAATTGGATTTACCAAAGATACACCTCTAGCTCCTAATTTACACTTAGCCTCTGGTCGACTACGCCCATCTTGGATTAGAAAATGGTTAACTAATCCTCAAGCAATATTGCCTGGAACTGTTATGCCTAGCTTCTTCGGTGAAGATGGGACCACTCCAACGGAGCCTGGAGTTTTTGGTGGAGATGCTAAAAAACAAATTAATGCTCTTACAAAATACGTAATTGAGCTTGGAAAGAATGAAAAGAAATAAAGTTAAGGAGTACAAGATATGAGCCAAGCACATTCTCATCATGGGCCAGTGGAATATAATGACGAACAATTTGGAAAGGCTAGTCCTGGAAAAATTGGGATGTGGTTGTTTCTTGTGACAGATGCTATGTCGTTTTCAGGATTCTTGATTGCTTATGCAGTATTAAGAGCAACTAAGTCATGGCCAAATCCATCTGTTGCTTTAGGCGGAGTTGGGCTCTCTGGCTTTATGACATTTCTACTTATTTGCAGTTCTGTATCAATGGTTTTAACCATTGATGCCTGTAAGCGAAAAAATCGACAGGGAATGCTTAATTGGTTGCTTTTCACAATTGTTGGTGGAGCATCTTTTCTTGGCATACAAATGTATGAATATTCGCATTTGATCGGACATATGGGGATGAGTTTTAATTCCTATACTCATGGAACTTCTTTATTTGCTTCAACATTTTTTTCAATCACGGGATTTCACGGCTTGCACGTTTTATCAGGAGTGATTTATTTAATTGTTATGTATACCATGGCCTACAGAGGAGATTTTGATGACGGAGATTATAATTTATTAGAGATTGCGGGATTGTTCTGGCACTTTGTCGATCTTGTTTGGATTCTCGTATTTACTTTCGTTTATCTTTTATAAAAGTATAAAAAAGAATGTTGCAAAAAATATTAGCAGTTTTATTTACTACCATAATAACATCGGGCCAGCTTTTGGCTTGCCCGATGTGCTCTGGTCAAGATCCTAGAGATAAGAATTATATTTATATCGTTGGAATATTTATCCTCCTTATCTATGTCCCAATGTTTTATCTTTATAAAACAGTAATGAAATATAAAAACATTAACAATAATCTAAAATAGCGATGGACTCCTATAACCCAGATATTGCTAACTCCAATGATGTTTCTGATAGAAAGATTTTTGTTGTTATTGGCGTTGTGAGTATTTCAGTACTCTCTTTTCTTGTTTGGCTGATTTATTTCAAGCAAGGAGCAAAAACTGAGGGGGGAGGATTTATTGATTTTCTTCCAATTTTAAACGCCTTTTTAAATACTCTAACCTCAATTTTTTTAGTTACTGGAGTCGTTTTAATCAAACAAAATAAGGTTGATTGGCATAAAAGATCAATGCTGGCTGCTACTGCAACCTCTGGTCTTTTTTTAGTGAGTTATATTGTGTATCATCACTTTCATGGCGATACTAAATTCATTACGATAGGCTTAATACGACCTATATATTTTGGAATTTTAATTTCTCACATTCTACTCTCAGCCGTTCAAGTCCCTTTAATCCTTTCCACACTTTACTTGGCACTAACTAAGCAATATGTGAGACATAAGAAAGTAGCAAAAATAACATTTCCTATTTGGTTATATGTTTCAGTTACTGGAGTCATAATCTTTATTATCTTAAGATGGTTTAATTTTTAAAAGCACTCAAATCGATACAATCATTTTGATAAAGTCCAAATCCAAAACGCAATCGAGAAGAACAATAATCAGTTCGAATATTTTTAGCGCGAAGTTCTTCATAAAGTTTTTTTGAATGTTCGGGGCTTGGCATGGCAAAAGTAAGAATAGGACCATGGTATTGATAATCGACGCTCAAAATATTTTTTTCACAAAGATAATGATGACCAATTGAAAGGAGATGATCTCGAAAGTTATTCTGTTGAAGTAATATGTGTGCATGTATTTTTTCAACGGATAATTTATCATTTTTAAATAAGCTTAGTACTGCCTGCAAGCGATAGATTGCTGAAAAATCCATGATGGGTTTTGCAAACCAATTAGTAAAAAGGGAACTATATGGTGAAGATTTCGGCACATGTAAAAAGCAGGCACCTTCACCTCCTTGAGCATATTTAGATGAGTCGAAAAAATAAAAAATTCTCGATTCCAACAAAGATAAGTCGGTTGGGAGGGCCATGAAGCTATGACTACCGTCGATAATAACCATTGTTTCTGAATCTTGCACAGCCTTAATAATTTGTTCTAATTTTTTAACGGCCATGCCTGAATTGAAAAAAACATGACTTAAAAAAATGATCTCATATTGATGTGACTTGATTTTAGCTATAATTCGTTCTTCAAAATTATCGAATGGTAGCGTTGTAACTTTTTCTATTTCAATAACTGAACTTTCATGAAATCCATAAGCAAAATTATCAAAGC
The DNA here is from genome assembly GCA_947448205.1 of Bacteriovoracaceae bacterium. Classification (GTDB taxonomy): domain Bacteria; phylum Bdellovibrionota; class Bacteriovoracia; order Bacteriovoracales; family Bacteriovoracaceae; genus Bacteriovorax. Next base: position 1,733 of record CANFNL010000064.1, on the reverse strand, counting down.
CATAATACTCAGAATCGGTGGTTAAAATTGAAATATTTTTTTTATAAATAAAACAACTTAAAATGCGCTGAAAAAATTCGCAAAAATTACCTGCAAAAACAATTTGCTTTGGTTGACTAAGTTTTAAATTTTCAGAGATAAGCCGTTGTGTTTCTGGTATTTTTGAGTTGAAAAAAAAGTCCCATTTATCATCTAATAAGGCAGAAGAGTCATCCCAGTAATCAATCATGGCATTTCGAGCAATATCTGGCCAATAATGATGGCATTGACTTGCATAATGTTGTAAGTCGGGGTTGGCGGCTAGAGATAATTTATAATATTTTTTATACATTAAAATTTAACTGCTTTTTAACCTCTGGAGGAAGAACAGGGAGTCTGGATCTTGGGATTAAAAATGTTGATAAATTAAAAAGATCGACAAAAACTCGATTGTTATCAGCTGCTCTTTTTAAGTATTGATGGCCAGAAGATCCACCGGTGCCAATTTTAGTTCCCAACATTCTTTGGGCCAATAGAGCATGCCGATATCTCCAGGTAGTAAAATTTTCATCGATGTCCATCATCGAGGTGAGAACTTGAAAGGGCAATGCAAGCATTGATTCATCTCGATAAAGCATAATGAAAAGTGCATTTAATATAGCAGATTGAGAAAGCCTTCTTTGCTTATTTACGACAAGTTCATCATGGGCAATTTTATCAAATAAGCTCTTAAATGTAGTACGCGTTACACTTAAATTTTCAAGTTGAATATTTTTTTGAACCTCGCTTAGAGAAGCACTGTTGCGCAAAATGATTTCTTCATCATCTTTTAAAATTGTCTGAATTGATTTTTGATACTCATCCCAAAAATTAAAATTATCCATTTTAGTAAATGGAATTCTTTCAAGCCAACCTTCAACTAATTTAAGGAGAGATGGAGATGTTTCCAGATCAGTCAGTTTTGCTCGATCTGTCTCACTCAATCGTCCTAGAAAGAATTCACGATCTACGTGTTGTCGATCGTTTGTATTTAGACCTAACTTAATTTCTATTTCTCTAAACTGTACACTTTGAAAACCTGAAGCTGGAATTAAAAGATCCCTAAATTCCAGGAAATCCATTGGTGTCATTGTCTCAAGAACGTCAAATTGACCTATAAGCAATGTTTGAATTTTTTTAATGCGCTCAAGTTTTTGCACAACAGATGATAATTCAGATTCAGGAACATATGTTTTATTGAAAGTCGCTAGGATCGCATCTAAATCATGGAGAATTTGTTTAAACCAAAGCTCATACACTTGATGAACAACGATAAAAAGCATTTCATCGTGACATTCTCCGTTACTTTCGTTGGCAAATTTACGACTTAGTGGAAGTTGAGAATCCAAAAGCTTTGGAAGTTGGAGATAGTCACCGTAATAAACAGGTCCGCGATTTTTGTGCATAAATAAAACTCACTGGTAAAGCGCTTGTCGAAGTTCAAATTATCCACAATATCTTTATGACTTTGCAAGAAAGATTTAGTATATAAAGGAGCTAACTGCCAAAGCTAATTAAGAGCAAAAATATGCGAGTAAAAAATCTTTCACTTGTTGCTATTATCACAACTTTTATCCTTATTATCTGGGGTGCAGTTGTGCACAATACAGAATCGAGTCTTGCTTGTCCGGATTGGCCACTTTGTTACGATCGATTTTTCCCCAAAATGGAAGGTGCGATTCTCATTGAACACGGCCATCGTTTACTGGCTACCC
>CANFNL010000063.1 GCA_947448205.1 Bacteriovoracaceae bacterium | reverse complement strand
GAAAAGCTACCAAATGGTCAATTTCAATTTAGATACTATGATGATTGGATTAAAAAAAGCGGGGCGCCAATCGGCTTTGCCTTTCCCACTGGCTCGCCCCCAGCAAGACGTGATGAACTATTCCCATTTTTTGACAACCTTATTCCCGAAGGTTGGTTACTAAAATCGGTTGAAGCAATTTATAAAATTGATAAGAATAATCGATTTGCACTACTCCTTGCAACAGGCAGAGAAACCATTGGTGCAACTAAAGTGATTCCACTCGATGCCAATGAAAAAGAATATAATTTTCCGTTAAAGGAAGCTGCTGAAGATTCTAAAGATGAAATTGAATATGAGATTAGCTTTCGGTGTCCGAATCAGGCATGCCCATATTGCTTGAAAAAAATGACTGAAGCTCAGATTAAAAAGGGCAGCCTTGGTCATGATAAATGCATTAAAGAAATGTGGGGAACAACCAGAAAGCTGAAACTAAAGCTAAATGCTAAAGACCCGTTAGCTTCTTTTAGAAGAACAATTAAAGGTGCTTCGATCTCCGGGGCACAACGCAAAGGTCTTTTTCGACTTGATAAAGATTTACTCCAAGCTACAAGTTTTAACTCAAAGTATATTTTAAAACCCAATGGTGAATTTCCTCATCTTCCAGAAAACGAGCATCTGACCATGGCGATTGCTAAAGCTGTAGGTTTTCAAGTTCCTCCCTTTACAATTTTTCATCATGAAAAACTTGGCAATGTATATGCTGTTAAGCGGTTTGATGTAACAGATAATGGGGAGCATTTAAGACTTGAGGATGCTGCACAGATCTTGGGCTACTCTGTAGATGATAAATACGATGCCTCTTGTAATCAACTTGCAGAGGCTATTAAATCTTATTCTGACGCCGTAAAGCCTGACCTTGTTGAAATGTGGAGAAGACTCATTTTTTGTTTTTTTACAGCTAATGGAGATATGCATTTAAAGAATTGGGGGTTTTTAGAACAAGGAAGCTTGAATGGTGTTTTTCGTCTATCTCCTTGCTATGATCTACTAAATACTCGCTTGCCGATTCCAGATGAAGACATCGATATTGGTCTTTGGTTATATGAAGGAAAGAGAAAATTAACACGTGAATTATTTCTAAAATTTGCGAGTGAGTTATCAATCGAATCTTTTGCACTGAAAGAGATTGCGAAAATAGATCAGTGGTTCGAAACAGCAAAACAACTTTGCATGAATAGCTATCTTCCTGAACATTTAAAAATTGAATATATTAAATTGGTCGAAGAGCGATACCAAATTCTGAAAGGCTAAAACCGCAAGCAATCCGTAGCCCCTTTCTCAAATACGCCCGCCAATCTAGGACAGTCAAATTAAAAAGACAAATGATTGAATTGTGATCTTTTGAATTTCGAAATGTTTAATGAAAATTGAATTTTGAGTGATTGAAAAATGGCGCAAACGGCAGGAGTTGAACCTGCGAAACACATAAGAACAATGAGTTGTGAAAAACTACCTTTATCTAGTTTTTTATACCATTCCGTGTTACACTAACAGGAGAGGTATTTATGGGTGCAAAACAACTTGCTACAAAAATTGATGAAAATATTAAGGACGCTTTAGACGCTTTTTGTGAAGAAAAAGGCTTAAAAATTAATCGATTCATTGAAGATGCCATCATCGATAAACTTGAAGAGTATGAAGATGTATCTGACCTTCGCAAACTTCGAAATGAATCCTTTAAGCCGTTTGATGAAGTACTGAGGGAGCTTAAGGCAAGTGGCAAACTATAAAATTGAAATTTCATCCTCTGCTGAAAAATCTCTAAAGAAAATTACAAAAAAAGATCTAATTAAAATAGTAGAAGCAATACAAATATTAAGCATAAATCCTTTTCCTGAAGGCTGTCGCAAGTTGGCCGGAGAAGAAGGTGCTTATAGAATTAGACAAGGTGACTATCGAATTATTTATGAAGTCGAAGGAAAAAAGCTCCTCATTCTTGTACTTAAAATCGGACACCGCAAAGATATTTATCGATAGACTCACAAGTTTAATGCTCAATTCAGCTCAGAAATTATTTTTGCATTTTTAAATACTGCTGAATAATAAGGTTCTGGGACATCTATAAAATAATCTATCTCTACTTTTGGAACTATCAATGTATGGCCTAAATTAATCGCGTCTTTGGCTAAAAAAGCATAAGTATGCTCATCTTCAAATATTTGATAACTAGGAATTTTTTTAGAGATAAGTAGACTGAAAATTGATTGTGACATTTGCTAGATCTTTCTTCGAAAATGGCGCAAACGGCAGGAGTCGAACCTGCGACCACTTGATTCGTAGTCAAGTACTCTATCCAACTGAGCTACGTCTGCGCATAGGAAATGATAAAGAGCAAAAGTGGCGGAGACGGTGAGATTCGAACTCACGGTACCCCTTGCGGGGTACGACGCCTTAGCAAGGCGCTGGATTAGACCACTCTCCCACGTCTCCATTAAATCAATAGTCAATTTAAATACTAAATTTGGTGGGATGGCGCTAAGTAAAAGTGGCGGAGGACACAGGATTCGAACCTGCGGAACCTTTCGGTTCAACGGTTTTCAAAACCGCCGCAATCGACCACTCTGCCAATCCTCCGAATTATAGAAAATCATCTTAGTTTTTTTCCTTAAAAATGACAAGAGGGAATCTATTGTAAATTACGAATCATGAATTCAATTGACTCTTTATCTGGAGCCACGGGGTTTAGTTTCAAATACTCCTCGAATTTTTCTTTTGCAAGTGCTCTCTGACCAGCTGCTTTATAAGCATTCCCAAGTTGTTTATAGATTTCAGGGTTGTTTTTATCCTCACTAAGGGCCCTGCTATAGAGCTCTATTGCCTCCGAAGAGTAGTTTTGAGACAAGCGAATCCAAGCTAAAGCCATTAAGGCCTCTACTGATTTTGAATTTAAGCTAATAGCTTTTTCATATTTCAATATAGCCTCGCGATAATTTTTTTCTTCTTTATCGACTTCCCCCATAATAAAATAGGCTGAATCCAGCATGGGGTTTAGTTCGAGTTCATTCTTGGCCATCTCTTTTGCTTTTTTAATTTCACCTGTTGCTAAAAATAATTTAGCCAGCATAAAATGGACTCTTGGATAAGAGACCAGCTTTTCTCTTATCTCATTGAACTCCACTTCTGCTTCCTGATATCTTTTTAAATTAAACAAGTATTCACCTAGTTCAATTTTTACTTTTAGATTTCCAGGATTAAGTTTTAAGAGTTCTCTGGCATATTTTATATAATCATCTCTTCTCTCTTCTAGCCTAGAGGCATACATGAGGAATTCGTAGAATCCCTCATCTTTTTTAGGCATTTCTTGTATTCGTTTATAATATTTTTGGAATTCTTTTTGTTGTCCACTCTTGAAATAATATGTTGCAATTGCTGATATTAACTTTGGGTCTTCACCCATTTCTGAAATTAAATCTCTTAAGTAACCAATGGCCGTATCAGTGTTATCTTGTTCAAATAATATTTCAGAATTGAGTGCTAAATAATCCGTATTTTTTGGATCTAATGTAATGGCTTTTAAAAGCATCTTTTTTCCATCATTAAACTTTTTAATTCGAACATATATTTTCGCAAGTTGAAACATATCATAGTCACTTAGCGGGTCGCGACTAAGTGCCTCACCATACCATTTTATGGCCAGCTGAATTTGGTTCTTGGCCAGGTTATAATCCCCCATCAAAGAAGCATATTCACTTCCATTGGCATATTTAGTTTGAGCTAATTCAACGAGAGCTCTTTGGGCTTCATATAATTTATAGGACTTTATAAAGGTCATAACCAAATTTTTTCTTAAAGCTAAAGAGTTTGGTTTTTGCGAGATTGCATTTTGTAGCGTGTTTATAGCTGAGCTATATAAACCACGTCGTTGTTGTAATTGAATTTGAAGTAATATAGCTGGTACAAAATCTGGTGCAGCATCAACAGCCTCTGATGATAATGTAAAAGCCGTTTCTAGATTTTTATTTTTAATTTCTTCATTAGCTTTTTTTATCAGGTCTATTACTTTACTTTCAAGTATTAAGGTTTGAGATAATTTATCACCACTAATTTCCAGACTTGAAAGCATATTTCTTAATTCATCAGATTCAATTAATGATAATGATTTTTTAAAATATATACTGGCTTCTTTATTTTTGTTTTTTAAGGCGCTAAGCATTCCCATGTGTTGATAAAATTTTGACGTTAAGACTGGAGAGCCTTCGCTATTATTTATCAGACATTTTTTAAGAACTTCTTCGTATTTTTTCGGTGATTGGTCTTTTAATAAGTAATCTGCATATTTCAATAAGAGTAGAACGCTATTGGGGTAATATTTTAAACCTTCTTCAATTACCAAGCGAGCCTCTGCAGGTTGATTATCTATCTCATAAAACTTGGTTAGATAATAATAAACCTCGAATGGTTTTTTTGAAATGGTTTTAAGCTTGTTAAAAACTTTTCGAGCTTCTACCAAATCACCACTATTTAAAAGCAAATCCATATAATAGGCGAGAAGTTTACTGGTTGGTTGCCCTTTAGCTCGCAAATAATTTTTTACAATATTTGCACCAGTTAAATATTTACCAATGCGATCATAAAACATTGCTGTACCAGTGACTGTAATAGGATCACTTAACATTTTATTTTCTGAAAGTTGAATCAACTTATAAACAGTATTTGCATCTTGCCTTGGAAATTTTGAATCATCTAAGAGTTCAGAATAAACCTGGATTAGTTCACCTAAGGCTTCGTTGCCACTAAACTTACTCTCTAGTGATTTAACAAAATATTGAGCAGCTATGGCCCTATTAATATATGTTCCCTTAATATAAAAAGATCTTCCCTGCTCTAGGGTTTGATTTGCAACGTCTTTGTTTTCATATTCTTGGGTAATAGGAAATTTTATATTAATAAATTTTGGCCCTACTTCTTTTGGTTTATCATCTTCAGACATGAGAACATAAAATAGGCCTACAAAAGCTAATGCCACAATAACTGACATGCTTTTTCTTTTTTTCGTTTTTTCTTTCTTTGGAAGCCCTGTTCTATGATTATTCCTAGTCAGCTCTTCTTCATAACCTTCTCTTTCATCAGCACTAGCCTCTTCATCACTTTCATCAAACAAAGCATTTTGTCGCTCATATTCTAATTTTAATTTATGACGAATTTTTTCTTGATTTTCCTCAATTCGAGCTTGATTGTCCAATTCGACTTCGGAGACACTTAACTGAGCATTGATAGTTGGTAAAATCTTTTCAATACTGATGAATTCCGTTTTTTCATTTACCATTTCTTCTGGAGTGAGAACTTTTGGATTATTTTTTTTAATTTCCTCTTCTTTCTCCTCAATTGCAATTGCATTTCTATTTTTAGTTTCAGTACTTTCTTTTTTTGCTTTTGATGCCTTGGAGGTAATTATAATAGTTTTCTCCAAATCATGAATTTTATTATTCCCTGATCTGGATATAATTTTAGTCTGTGTAATGTCATGACTTACTTGATTACGATTTTCCTCCTGATATTTTTTTTCTAATTCATCATAATCGACATCAATTCTTGCAACTTTACCAAATTTAAATTCATTAAATTTTTTTAACTCCGTTTCGGTGTGAGTTTTCTCACTATTTTTTGCAGCTAAAGAGTGCTCGTCATTTTTTTCAATTGATGTAATTGTTAAATTTTTCTTTCTGATTTTATCGATTAATGAATACAATGTCGGGAATGTTTTAATATCTCGCCAATCACCTATAGGAAATTGTTGGCATTGCTCATGACCATCGATATGATTTTTTAAAAAGAGTTCAGCTACTTCTTCTGAAGTAAACGGACCTATGACTCGGTCATTTTTTAACCGAATTCTGTACTTTAAACTCATTCATTCCTGTCTACTTACTTCAACCCTAAAAAGAGCGATGGAGCGATTCCAAAAGTGAAGATAGACACTAAAATGATAACATGAACTAGCGTTTCGCTAAAACGGCTTTTTATTTTTGGCAATTTCATCTTCTCTTCGTCTTCCGTGAAGAGGTCACTTACAAATCGAACATAGTAGGCTAACCCGACTATTGAACTTATAAATATTGAGGTTGCTTCAATCGTAAAGCCCTCCTTAAAGTAATTAGTAAAAAGCATATACTTCATCGAAAAGCCAGATGTCAGTGGTATTCCACCAAGACTTAAAACACATACCGACAACAAGAAAGCTAACCCCTTATTGCGGTAAAAACCCGAAAGCAAAATATCTCTTCCATCTTTTTTATTATTTAGCTGAGAGAATTGGTTAAGTATCAAAATTACACCCGTAGCGGTTAATGAATACATGACCAAATAACTAATTAATTGTTTTTCATAAAAATCATCTGGATTTAAACAAATCATCATTAGCATATAACCAGTGTGGGCCACTGATGAATAAGCTATAATGCGTTTAAATTGTCCCTGAACGACAGCTATTATATTTCCATAAAAAGCCGACATTACGGCTATCACTTGGATAATTCTTATTAGTATATCTTGGAAGTGTGGATCGCACTCAAGCAGAAGAATCTGAAGTAGTGTAATAAATTTAAATCCAATAATTATTTTCGAGATAAAAAAATTGGTAGCAAGGTTACCATATGAAACGTTTGAATAAACATCCGCAATCCAAGCATGAAAGGGGAATGCACCAAGTTTAAAACATGCTGTTAAAATAAAAATTCCTACTGCAATTACATACAATTCTTGATTATTTACCGCTACGCCCACAAAACTTAAGCTTCCAGTTGCTCCAAGGTAAAAAGCGGCACCAAGAAGAAATATAACGGAAACAACAGATCCTTGTATGAGGTATTTTACAGCTGCTTCACGCGAAAATTCTTGATCTGAAGTTGCAACAAGTGCGTAGCCAACTAAGGCAATTGTCTCCATTGCCACATAAAAAGTGATTAGTTCGTTTGCGCCAAGAAGAAAGACTCCACCAAGAAACATATAGCTTATTAATAGTGTACTTTTAACTTTTTCAATGGATTCAAATCCATTGATTAAAATCATTAAAATATTTAGTAGCGATACAATTTTTAATAAAAAAACTTTATTCCCATCGAGAGAAAAGAGATCACTTAATAAAAAAGTATCTCTTTGATAAAGCATCGAAAAAAATGTTATTGCAGCTATTAGACTTAGACCAAATGAGATATATTTGCCGTATTTTTTTATATTTAATGTTAACAATGCGCAAGCATTGAGGGCAATAAAGATTAGGACGTTTTGAACAAATGTTAAGTTTTCCATTTTTTTACAAACCTGAATGAGTGAAAAAATTAATTGTGCCATCATAGAGTGATGTAACAAATTTCGGATAAAGCCCTAACATAATAGTTAGTGCTGAAAGGACTATCATTGGCGTTGCCTCTAAAAGTGATAAATCCTTTAGTGATTTATTTTCTTCATGAGTGATCTCACCTAGGGCCGTTAAGTGGTACATCTTCAACAGATAAATAGGAGAGAGTATAATTCCAGTTGCGGCCAGTATCGCAATCACCTTATTTATTTCATAAACCCCAGTCATTATCATAAATTCACCCACAAACCCACATGTCATTGGTACGGCCATGGATCCTGCAGTAATTATAAAAAAGAGTATGGCAAATCGAGGCATAACTTTTGCCAACCCACCAAACTGGTCTAATTTTTTGGTATGTTTTCTAGTGTACAAGTAATGAACTCCAATAAATAGTCCAGGAGTTGAAATACCATGAGCGACCATTTGAAAAATGGCTCCCTTTACTGCAAAAGGGTTTTGGGAAAACACACCCATTACAATATAACCCATGTGAGAAATTGATGAGAAAGCAACGAGCTTTTTAATATCAGTTTGTACCCATGCAGTTAGAGCTCCGTAAATGACTCCAATGGCCCCCAGATAGAGCACAATATCTCTGTAAGCCTCAACGGCTTGAGGATAAAAAGGTATTACAAATCTTAAAAATCCATATATACCAAGCTTTAATAATATCCCCGCTAAGAGAATTGATCCAGCTGTTGGTGCTTCAACGTGAGCATCTGGTAACCAAGAATGAAATGGGAATACTGGCACTTTCAAAAAGAAGGCAATTGAGAATGACCAAAAAATTAATGACTGTGGAGACCAAAAACCATAGTAGCGAAGATTGAGGGACTTAATAACTTCATAATTTAAATCATAAGAGCCATTTAACTTATAAGCCATCGCACTCATATAACACATTGACGCTAACATTAAGATAGATCCAGCAGCAGTCATCATAAAAAATTTAAAACTTGCATATCTTCTATTTTCACCACCAAAGACTCCAACCAAAACAAATAATGGAATGAGCATAGCCTCCCAAAAAACATAGAAGCTATAAAGTGATGTTGCCAATAGTGATCCATTAACCGCCCATACAAGTGTAAAAATAAGAAAATAATATAGACGTAATTTTTCTGTTTTGATTTCCCATGTTGCAATAACAACTACTAGGAGTAGAAAAGCATTTAACAGCAGCAATATTCCACTTAACCCATCCATTGCAAATGTATAAGTCATGTTAAAAAAGAGAGGCATGTCGAACTTAAAAAGTTCTGTTAGAACCCCAGGGTTTTGTAAATCTATAAACATTTTAACGGAGTAAGCAAGGGTTACAAATGAACCAATAAGTGCATAGAGCTTTATAGCTCTTTCGTTTTGTTTGGGAGCAAAAATAAATCCAATTGCCCAAAATAGCGGTATTAAAAACTTAATTAGAAATGATTGATCCATTTTATTTATCTCTTTTTACTATCTAAAAATAAAAGTATTAAAAACTGCTGTTGCAATTACTGTTAAACCAACAATGATATAGAGAATTCCCATTTCCAGTCTTTCTGGTTTAGATTCATCAAGAATTTTTCCGCTGCCGGTTACCGTATCGGTTACTAATCTTATAAATCCATTAATCACATTTGTTTCAACGATATTTACAAGAAATTGTCCAAATTGATAAAGTGGTTTAATAATTGCGGCTTCATAGAGTTCATCCACTTTAAATTTCTTAGAACTTGTCGTCCAAAGCACTAAGAATTTTTGTTTTAATTTTTCACTCATATTTTCATGATTGTTTTTTACATAGATGTAATACGCTAATCCCATTGAACATAAAATGAGTAGAGTTGTTATAATCATCATAATGATTTCTGTTTCTTCAGATAAGTGCATGTGTCCAGTCGGAATAGCTGTATATTTTTCCACAAAGGCTTGAAACAATCTGGAATTCTCGTGTCCACCAAATAAATGTGGCATGCCTACATATCCAGCAGCAAAGCTAAATAGTGCCAAGATAATTAACGGCATTGTCATTATTGAGGGAGACTCATGAATTTCATGAACAGCGTGCGCTTCATTTTTATCATGGACATGGCCATGATGATCTTCTTCATTATGTTTTGCAGCTGGAACTATGAAAACTAAAACCAGCATTCTTGTCATGTAAAAAGCTGTGAGTAATGCACTTGTCAATGCAATAGAGTAGAGAAAAATTCCATTTCCAGGATTAGTGAACGCCATTGATAATATTTCATCTTTTGAAAAGAATCCTGAAAATCCAGGGATCCCTGCAATTGCCAAAAAACCCACCACGAAAGTCCAAAAAGTAACTGGCATCTTTTCTTTTAACCCGCCCATTTTGAAAATATTTTGCTCATGGTGACAACTATAAATAACTGAAGCGGCACACAGGAATAGTAGCGCCTTAAAAAAAGCATGCGTGAAAACATGAAACAACCCAGTTGAAAATGCACCAAGTCCGCATGCCATAACCATATAGCCCAACTGTGATACTGTTGAATAAGCGAGTATTTTTTTTATATCTGTTTGAGTGATTGCAATAAGTGCTGCAAGTAGCGAAGTCAGTGCACCAACCCAAGCAATTACATCTAAAACAAAGGGGAAGTGAATAATGATATTTGAAACTCTACAAAGAAGGAAAATACCGGCCGTAACCATAGTTGCAGCATGCATTAGCGCCGATACCGGAGTTGGGCCCATCATTGCATCTGGCAACCAAATAAACAGTGGTATCTGAGCTGATTTTCCTGTAACCCCAAGGACCAACAACAAGCTCGAAATAGTTAAAACTCCTTTATTAGCAGCAATAATAGCTAAATCTGGATGTTGTAAATCTTGAAATGAAATGGTGTTAAAGACTAAAGCGTAACCAATCATTCCTAATACTAAACCAAAATCGCCCACTCTGTTAGCAAGAAATGCCTTTTTAGCTGCATCACCATTTTTAGTGTGCTCATACCAAAAACCAATGAGTAGGTAAGAACTTAATCCAACTCCTTCCCAGCCCATAAATAAGACAATAAAATTTTCACCTAAAACTAGTAGCAACATTGAAAAAGCAAAGAGAGCAAAAAAGGCAAAAAACTTTCCGACTTTTTCTTCGTGATCCATGTAACCTATAGAGAAGAAGGCGATGGCACTACCAATTCCTGTAACCATCAAACAAAGCACAACTGAGAGTTGATCCATGACAAAATTAATATCGAAATTAATTTTATTATAGCTCATCCAATTCCAAAGTTTTACATGTACCGGACCAGTCTCATTAACATGAATTGAGAGAAGTATTACTAAAATAAAGGAGCTCAATAGCCCTAAAAAAGTAATGACTCCAGCCTGAATATTATTCAACTTATTTTTTATAAATAGTGAATTGACTAAAAAGGCTAAAAGGGGAAAAAAGGGAACTAGTGCAAGATAATTTTCGTACATAATTATTTTTATTCCGTTAGGATTTTAATGTCGTTTGTGTATATCGTTTGCTTCTTGCGATAAAGGGCAATAATTAAACTTAAACCTATCGCTACTTCACATGCTGATATAATCATCATGAAAATAACCATCAACTGGGCATCAATAAAGCCAGTCGCTTTTGAAAATAGTATAAACAATAGAGCAACACCACCGAGCATAAGCTCCAAGCAAAGTAGCATTGAAATTAAATCTTTTTTAAAAGTTATCCCTAAGAGTCCCAAGCAAAAAAGAAATGCTGATAAATAATAATAGATACTCATCTATTTTTCTCCGTTTCAAGAAGTTCTTCTTTTTCATGTTTTTCATGTTTTTCATGTGAAGTGATAACAATACAAGCTACTATAGCTGCCAAAAGAAGCATAGTTGCCAACTCAAACGGTAAATAATAAGCGGTAAATAGTTTATCAAAAAGTGCCTTCATTGAATTATCTGTTAAGTTTTCAACTGAGAGCATTTCAATATTGTTATTTATTACAAGTGCCAAGACCCCCATAATTACTAAGACTGTGAAGCTCGTAATTATCAATTTCATTTTATTTTTCTCTCGATTATTTGGAAATTGTTCAAGATTAATGAGCATCATGACAAAAACAAAAAGAATTGCAATTGCTCCTGCATTAACTAAGACCTGAACTGCTGATAGAAAAACTGTTCCAACTTGAAAATAAATAATCGCTATTGTCAATAAAGTCATCAACAATGCAAAGGCTGCAACAACTGTCTTTTTTGAGAAGACAACCATCAGTGCAAAAGCAGCCGTTAGTAAGGACAAAAATATATCTACGCTCATATTATGGGTTCCTAAAATAAACGAATAAAACTGTAACTATTAAATTGGCTATTCCCAAAGGGAGTAATTTCTCCCAGCCTAGGTTCATGAGTTGATCATAGCGAAAACGAGGTAATGTCCATCTGACCCAAACAAAAAACCAGATCATCAATGCAATTTTTGTAATGAATGAAATTGCTTGAAGAGCAACCAAAAGTATTGGGGATTTATTAGCAATTATTTCCATTCCTGGAAGCAAACTATATCCGCCAAAAAAGAATATGATAAATAATGCCGATAAGGCAATCATGTGAATATATTCGGCCATAAAAAAGAGAGCGAATTTCATTGAAGAATATTCTAAGTGATAACCAGCAACAATTTCAGACTCGCCTTCTGCCAAATCAAACGGAAGTCGATTAGATTCAGCAAAAATTCCAACCAAAAATAAGAGTGCGGCAACTGGTTGAAGGAAAAATCCCCACATCGGTAAAAAACCAAACCAATAACCTGTTTGAGCTTTAATGATTAAGTGAATATCATTTGTTCCGTAAAGAAAAATCATTGCTACGACTGAAGTAGAAAGTGACAATTCATAGGAGACCATTTGAGCACAAGCTCTTAGTGCTCCAAGCATTGAGTATTTATTATTTGATGCCCATCCAGCTAACAAAATCCCATAAGAACCCAATGCAGATGCAGCAAAGGCAAAAAATATACCCATATCACTTCTAAAGACTTCTGGATAAATAGTTTTTCCAAATGCATCTATGGGTGCCGCTATTGGAATACATGCCAATGGTAAAAGTGCTACAACTAGGGCAACCAAAGGAGCAGCAGTATAAAAAAAATCTCTCACATGTGTAGGGTGTACTTCTTCTTTAAACATGAATTTAGCAACATCCGCAAGTGGCTGAAGTAGCCCAAATGGCCCAACTCTATTAGGTCCAAGACGCTTTTGCATGAAAGCGGCGCCTCTTCTTTCAACATGAATAATAATTGGTAGTGCCCCTAAAGGCAGGGCCAATATAATTACTATTTTTAACAGTATTTCAACTATTTCAATTAACATTTTACTCTTCCCACTTTAATGCTTTGGAATTTATGACAAAGATGTACCCAACCAAGAGTATGACCATGAAAAAGACAAAACCACTGATCATAAATGCTTTATCTGAAGATTCGCCGTATGCAAGCGCCCAAGGCAATAGAAAAACTATTTCAACATCAAAGAGCAAAAACAAAATCGCAGTTACATAAAATTTAATATCGTATTGTCTTATGGCGCTTCCAACGGGATTTACTCCAGATTCATAAACGTCATTTTCTCTAACGATTTTTCTTTTTTGCCCAAGTAACGATGATATTCCCAGTAGAAAGGCACCTAATGTACAAGCAATTACAAAAAATACAGCAAACGAAGCAATTTCCATCCGAATCCTCACTCACTTTCGAAGCAATTATTGTATAAATATCTTTGCGCCAGAAGCGACTGCCATGATTCCATTCCAAAATATTCCAAGTACTATCACTGGAACTGTCATTGAAACAATGATGAGTTGATTTAGAAATCCAAACCCTTCAATTTCCTCATCAGATTCTTGATTTTTTAAAGTCATGAGTCTTACTATTTTTAAATAATAGTAAGCTGATACAACTGAATTTAGAACCAAGACCATAGCCAATGTATAATATCTCGATTCAACCAGGGCACTAATAATATTAAACTTAGCCACAAATCCCGCAAGAGGCGGAAGGCCTGTTAACGAAAACATTACAATCGCCATCATAATGGCCATAAATGGATAGCGGTAAGCTAAGCCTTGGAATCTTTCAAAGTGATCATTGCCATAATTATCTTGAACAATACTTGTAATATAAAAAGCAACCAGTGTCATAAAGAGATAAGTTATTCCGTAAAATACAACTGCACTTATTCCTATTTGATTAACTGTTGTTAATGCTGCGATCATAATTCCCGCGTGAGATATTGAAGAATAAGCAAGCATTCTTTTTACTGATTTTTGACCAATTGCCGTTACGTTACCAACTGTCATTGTTAAAGCAGCAATCGCCATCATTAATCCAACCCAGCCTACTCTTAGCGGGGATTGAAACGAGAAGAAAATCATTGTAACCCTTACAAGAGCGGAAATACCCGCAAGCTTTGGAACAATGGCAAAAAATGTCGTTACAGGAGTAGGAGAGCCTTCATAAACATCTGGAGACCACATATGAAAGGGTACTGCTGCAACTTTGTAACCTATACCAACAAAAAATAAAACAAAGGATGGAAGGAGAACTAATAGTTGATTATGACTTAACTTCGAAACGATTGCCGCCATTCCAGAAAATTGAATTGTTCCTATGGCTCCAAATATATGGCTCATACCAAAGAGCATTATTCCAGATGAAACTCCACCATAAAGCGCGTATTTTAACCCCGCTTCTGACGATCGTTCATCATTCTTTTTAAGCGATGCCATTACGTAAGAAATGATTGAAAGTGTTTCAATACCAATATACATCATAAGCATATTGTTTGCTGAAGCTAGAATCATCCCACCAATCAGAATTCCTGTCGCCATGATGATGAATTCTGTTTTTAGTGATTCATAAATTTCACTTGAAATTGTACTTAGGTAAAAGCAACCAAGAGCTCCAAGCACCATAACCATTTTCATAACTGTACTAAATGGGTCAATAATCATTGATCCGCTAAAAATGCTTTCAGATTTTCCGGAAAGATTAATCATTAGACTTACAAATGTTGCCACTAATCCTATAAAGGCAGTAATAAAAACATATTTTTTATTTTTATCATCTTCTTTATATGTCGTTTCAAGAATAATTATGCCAACCATAAGAACTACTAAGAGTAGTTCTGGAATGTATCGACTGATATTCGCTAAATAATTTAAATACATTGGAATCTTCCTAAAATGTTGCTAGCAGTGAAACTAATTGTCCAACAGAGGCTTTCATCATGTTAAGAATTGGCGATGGCCATATCCCAAACAAAATGACAGCAATACAAAGTGGAACCATGTAAAATATTTCCAATTTGGTCATATCTGAATATTCTTTTACTTCCGGATTTACTTCTCCAAAGAACATTCTTTTGAACATCCATAGCAAATAAGCCGCTCCAATTAACAATCCAAATAATGCAAGAACAGTAATGGTTGTGAATCTTTCATACATTCCTAAAAAGATAAGTGCTTCTGAAATGAATCCCGACATCCCTGGTAATCCTAAAGAGGCAAACATACCGATGATGAATATAATCGAATAAACTGGCAGTTGAGTATAAAGCCCACCGTAACCACGAGATCCATCTGGTTTTACAATCCATCTGTGGTGAGATCTTTCGTAAATGATACCAATCATAAAGAACATCATTGCTGTTGATGTTCCATGGTTAAACATCTGAAGTACCGCTCCGTTCATACCTTGGACCGTCATTGCTGCAAGACCG
>CANFNL010000062.1 GCA_947448205.1 Bacteriovoracaceae bacterium | reverse complement strand
TCAATGATAAATGATTGGTTTGAAGATTATAATAGAACTGCACCTCATTCGGCCCTTGGCATGAAGAGTCCGATTGAGTATCTTTTAAGTATTAAAAACGGGTAGCCTCAAACGGGGTCCAATACAAACAGCAAATAAACTTTGAAAAATCATTATAATATTAAAGTTTAAATTTCAGTGGAGTTCAAGTCGATGAAAGAGAGTTTAAAAATTAAGCATATTAAAAATTGTGAATTTTGCAAAAACAAATTTCAATTAAGTCAATTGACTCCACTATCAACTGTTCGGGATTCACTCATTAAGGTCATTAAAGAAGCTAATCCAACAGCAGATACTGAAGATGGATATATTTGTCAAAATGACCTTAACAGAGTAAGAAGAGAATATTTCAAATTTCTTATAAAAGAAGAGCGTGGAGATTTAACAGAAGTAGAAAATGCAGTTGTAGAGGCATTGCAGGAACATGAAGTTTTATCAACATATATTAGTCCCAAAGATCTGCAATACCGAACTTTTGGTGAGCGTCTTTCAGATAAGATTGCAGAATTCGGGGGCTCATGGGTTTTTATCATTATCTTTGGAGCCGCCTTGGCGATATGGGTTCTTTGGAATTCAGTATCAAATATTAGATTTGACCCCTACCCTTATATTTTGCTTAATCTCTTCCTTTCTTGTCTGGCTGCAATTCAAGCACCTATCATTATGATGAGCCAAAACCGTCAACAAGCTAGAGATCGAATTAATCAAGAGCAAGATTATAAAGTTAACTTAAAATCTGAAGTAGAAATTAGAGTTCTCAATGAAAAAATCGACAAATTAATTTCACATCAATGGCAACGTTTATTAGAAATCCAAGAAATGCAAATGGATTTCATGGAAGAGATCACAAGCAAAAAGCACAAATAGTTCAATCAAGCTAATATATTAAAATAAACTTTTCGTTTTAACCAAAGCGCTAACTCTAACAAAGACTATCCAATACAAAAATAAACCAATTCCTGCCATCAACGGTACAACAACAGATAAGAGTAAGAGTTCACTTGAATCAAATAAATATCTCATTAAAACAAAACTCAAAACCGAGCCGAAAAATAAAGATAGTAAAAAACAAAAAAGTATTAAAATGAAAAACTCTTGAACGAAGATCTTTTTGATGAGTTGCTCTCTTAGACCAAGCATAAAAAATAAAGTCATCTCTTTTTTTCTTAACTCTAAGTGATTATAACTAACAGCTACGAGAACTATCAGCGCAACAAAAAGAGATAAAAGTGAAATAAATTTGATTGCCATTGCCATGAGGTCAAATATAGTAGTAATTTTTTTTATAATTTCAGAAATATCAATCAATGAAACATTTGGAAAAAGCTCTGCGACCTTTGTAAAAATTAATTTCTTTTCATCATCGGTGTGAACAATAAATGAAGTTAAATAAGTTTTCGGTGCATCTTCAAGAGCCCCTGTTTGAAAAAGAATAAAAAAATTAGGCTCAAAACTAGTCCACTTTACTTTTCTTAAGCTTGTGACAACACCAGTAATTTCAACGCCACTAATGTCAAAGGTCAGCTTATCTCCTAGTTTTAAGCCAACTCGTTTTGCATAAACTTCTTCCAGCGAAATTTCACAAAGAGCAATTTTTTGATTACATACTTTTTGACTAAATTTGCCTTCTACAATTTCCTCTGAATTTGATAAACTACTACGATAACTGAGATTCACCCCTCTATTTCTCATTCGCTCTGAATCTTGATCCTCTCGGGTCGAAAATTCTCTCTCTCCAGGCTGGGATAATCTCTGTGTAAAATTTTGATTAATCTTTATTAGCCGTGCCCTTACCATTGGTGCAAAGATTGTCTGCTTCCATTTTTGGACACTCACTAAATTCAAAAACTTTACGGCTTGTGAATCCTGCAAATCAAACATAAAGAGATCAGGTCGTTTACTTTTATCAGTTTTTGTAAACTCGCTTCGGAGTGATCCATCAAGCTGGTAAATAAACGTCGTAAAAGTCATTCCAATAAGCAGACAAATAAAGATTGTAAAAGAGGATGTAAAGTATCTACTTACAGTAAGGGAAGCGTGCTTATTAATAAAACTAAAAGAGCTCGATCGCTTTTCAAGATAAAAAGTTAATAATTTAAATAAAATTCCAGCCAGTGCGACTATTACTAAAAGAGAAAGGATAAAACTTCCACCAACCTTAAATGATTTAGCTAGAATAAAAGCTAACGCTACAATATATAAATAAAGGGGAATGAAATAATAATTCTTAATTCTCTTTAATTCTAAAGGTAAGTCTTGAAATATAGTCGCCACAGGAGTCTGAAGCGCACCCCAAAACAATGGGCCTAATGCGAGCATGCTTCCTCCTAGAGAGAGCAAGAGAATGTGCAATAAAGATATAAAAGGAAGTCGAAAGAGTATGCTTTCATGGATCAAATGGGAGAAAAAAGATTCAAAAAAGGGCAATAAAATCAGAACAACACTTGATGATATTAAAACTGAGATACAAGTCAGAAAAATTAAATGAACAAAGCTTGCTCTAAAAAGAAAACTTATTTTAATTCCCAGTGATTTATAAATTGCTAAGGTTTTTAATTTCTTAGACAAAAAGTGTTGTGAAAAATAATAAAGCCCAACCAAGCTTAACAAATAAGTCAAAAGCGTGATGAGAGATAAATAATCACTTAACAACTTAAGCGATCTGGCCACCTGTTCACTCGATTCTTCTGGACCAATAATTTTAATCGCCTTGTCAGGAATCATCTGACGAATTTCTGCCTTAATTTTCTTTAAATCCTTACCAGGTGAAATCTTTAAAGCATATATATGATTGGCAGTTGAGCCAAATTTCACTAAATCTGTTTGTTTTAAGTAGCGAGTTGAAATAAAAACTTTAGGTGCTAAACTAAAACCACGAAAAGAAGAGAATTTGTCTTCAGTAATGATTCCTCCAACAACAAAAGCCATTTCTCCGATTTTTAAACTCTCACCACTTTTTATTTTAAGCTCCCACGCTAAATCACGACTTATCCATGCAACAGGTGAAGCATGTAAAGACGCCCATTGGCCACTACCCAAAAATCCAAAGGACTCTAAAACAACTCCTCCATAATAAGGAAATTCTTCCGATACAAAGTTTAAATCTGCTAATTTTGAAATTGTTTCAAGATTACTGCTCTTAGATAGAGAAATGGTGGAAATAAGTGAATACGTTTCAAGCCATTGTGCTACACTTAGGCGGCGAGCCTTAAAATAACTTTCTAATGCTGTTTTTTCTGCCGGCTCAAAATCTCTTCTCGATGAAAC
Source organism: Bacteriovoracaceae bacterium (assembly GCA_947448205.1). Classification (GTDB taxonomy): domain Bacteria; phylum Bdellovibrionota; class Bacteriovoracia; order Bacteriovoracales; family Bacteriovoracaceae; genus Bacteriovorax. Next base: position 11,816 of record CANFNL010000062.1, on the reverse strand, counting down.
AGAGAGATCTGAAGCTATAAAATTTTTTGAGTTTTTTGTAACCTTATCTTCAACACCTCCCTTAAAAGATTCTACAAGAAGCAAGCCAATGATTCCCAAGGAAGCACAAAGGATAAAGAAATGATTGAAAGAAACATCCGATTTGAAATCTCTCCAAAAAAATTTCAAGAATGACATCTGCCTCCACTTAATCGAATAATACGATCAGCTCGCATAGCTAATTCTTCATCATGGGTTACAATAATCATAGTCATCTTTTTTTCGCGCACTATTTTAAAAAGTATCTCAATAATTAACTTTCCTGTTTCATTATCAAGATTACCAGTTGGCTCATCGGCCAAAAGCAGCGGTGGATTTGCAACGAGTGCTCGCGCTATAGCAACTCTTTGTTGCTCCCCTCCAGATAGCATTAAAGGGAGATGATTTACTCTTGCCTCTAGCCCAACCTCTTTTAGCCAATCCAATGCAGGTTCAGTGTAATGGATACCGTTAATTTCCAAAGGAAGCACAACATTCTCTAAGGCAGTCAGATGGGGAATTAAGTTGAATTGTTGAAAAACAATTCCTAATTGCCTTGCTCGCCAGTTACAAAGATCATCTTCTGATAATTTCGTTAAATCTATATTATCATAACAAATTGTTCCCGAATCAGGCTTCTCTAGACCAGCTAAGAGAGAGAGCAAAGTTGACTTTCCACTGCCTGATTTTCCTAAAAGAGCAATGACTTCCCCTGAATGTATTTCTAAAAAAAGATCATCGAGGACTGTAATTGTTTTTTTTCCCTGAATAAAACTTTTCTTAAGATCTTGGATAACGATTTTCATAAATTTTTCTCTACAAATGCTGCGACATTTTTAGAAATCAATTCATACCCTAAAGCATTGGGATGCATTCCATCTAATTGGTTATACTTGGCAACACCAGCTACACCTTTTAGCAAAAAAGGCATATAAGGAATTTTTTCACTTTTACTGATATTTTTATACATTAGCTCAAATTCATTTGTGTATTTTTTTCCATAATTAGGGGGCAGCAAAAGTCCTAGAAGTAATATTTTTATTTTCTTAGTTTTAGCAATCTTGATTATTTCTCTTAAATTATTTTCAGTCTCATGGAGTTTTAATCCTCGAAGTCCATCATTGGCTCCAAGTTCCAAAACAATAACGTCTATTTTCTTTTTCAAATGCCACCTCAATCGTGTTTCTCCACTGGCCGAAGTTGCACCACTAACTCCACCATTAGTGACAGCGATATCATATTTTTTTTCTTTTAATATCTTCTCAACTAATCGTGGGAATGCTTGTAACTCATCAACTCCGAGCCCTTCTGTTAGTGAGTCACCCAAAAAAAGTATATTTGTAGTTGCTCGAGCATTGAAAAACATAGAAAAATAAAAAAACAGAAAGAAAAAAGTTAAAATTCTCACGATTGTATCCTGTTTGAGACTAGAACTATTATCTCTTGCTCATCATCAGTTGAAAATTAAAAAAGAGGTTTAATTGAATTACATTCTATCGATAAAACGATTATTATTCGTCATTTCGACAATTTGTTATTTTTCATTTTCCTAGCCTAACCTTAACAGCCCGTAACTTTTTTATGGATATTAGAAATATTAAAAGCTCCTTTATGCCAATCCATATTGTACCACTTAAGTGTTTTTTGAAGTTCTGTCATAAATGGAATCTTTGCTTCATTTAATTGTGTTGGCACAAGACCTTTAGAAGCATAAGCAAAGGTCCAAAAAACTCCAGGATAAATCATCATTGGCCCTGTAAAAGATTTTACGACGGGATAGACATTTCTTAAATTATCGTAAAATGATTTTATTCCATACTCATCGTAAAAAGGATTTTCTGTCTGGGCCATCATCAAGCCATTTTCTGTTAGGGCTTCTGATACATGATTGTAAAATTCTTGAGTAAACAAACCTGCTGCAAAATCTTCAGGATCCGTTGAATCAATAATGATAACATCGAAGAAGTTTTTGTACGATTTTATATACTCTACTCCATCTTGGGGAAGTACATTAACTCTGGGATCACTTAGACCGGAGGTACAATCTGGAAAATATTTTTTAGAAACTTCAATTACTCTTTCATCTATTTCTACTAAATCTATACGTTCAATTTCTGGATGCTTAACAAATTCTCTAACGATACCTCCATCGCCTCCGCCAATTATTAAAGCATTTTTAATTTTTGGATGAACCATTGCAGGGATATTTCCCATGACTTCGTGGTAAACAAATTCATCGACGTCAGAGACCATGGTTTTACCATCGAGTAGAAGTAATTTACCAACTCCATAAGTGTCCAGTACGTCTATTTTTTGGTATTTAGACTGCTCAGTATGTAAAACTGATTTAATTTTAAATGAGGTCGCAACATTTTTGTGAAAATAGCGCTCAGAATACCAATCTTGTCCTAAAATATTATCCGTCATAACTCTCCAATTTTTACAGGCTAATAAGAAAACAATTTGTCACATTATTCGTTTTGTGACACATAGATAGAACTTGAAATTGAAATGTGCAATTATTATTTAATGGAAGCAAAAATTTTTATGTTTGAATCAAAGCTTAGCCCTAATCAAAAAATCAAAATCTCGGGATTTAACAACCTTACAAAAGTATTGAGCTTTAATCTTTATGATTTTTGTATTACTTTAAATGAAGAACAAAAAGGACAATACGTTAATTATATTAACGATAAATATAATGCGACTAGAATTGCCGATATTTCTAGAAAGATCGTTGAGATCATTGAAGCTAATATATTAGCTGTTTCGGCCCAAGACTATGATCCGGTAGGGGCATCTACTATGGTGCTTATGAGTGATATCAAAGGGGGCGGAGAGCCAATTCCTTCGGCACAAGTTAGCCATCACCTCGATAAATCTCATATTACCGCCCATACATATCCTGACGCTGCTGATCCAGATGGAATTTGCTCATTTAGAGTTGATTTTGATATTGCCACTTGTGGGGAAATTATCCCTTTAAATGCTATTAATTATTTATTTGAAGCATTTGAATGCGACGTGGTTTATGTTGATTATGTTGTTCGTGGTTACACTCGCTTAGAAAATGGAAAAAAAATCTATAACGATCACCATTTCAATTCAATCCAAGATTTTATTAAGCCAGAAATCAAAAGAAACTTCACTTATATGGCCGACATCAATATGCCTCAAGACAATATTTGGCAAACTAAAATGATGGTAAAAGAAATGGGAGCAGAGAACTATCTTCTCAACCCTCATGATGTAAACCATCCAGATGTTCCAATGAAAATGGAACTTTTGAAAAAAGAGATGAAAGAAGTCTATAACATGATCCACTAGGATCCTTCGGGACCTTAAAAATGACATCAAATCTCTGGGGCTCCACTAAGACTCAATTCTTCTATGAACTTAGTCCAGACTTAGTTCTCGATACCATTGAGAATTTAGGCTTTAAAACAACTGGTCGAGTAATGACAATGAACTCTATGGAAAATAGGGTTTATGAAGTTGAAATAGAATCTGAATCAGATAATCCCAGCGATCATTTTAAAATAATTAAATTTTACAGACCTGGTCGCTGGAGTAAAATTCAAATCCAAGAAGAACATGATTTCCTCCTAGATTTAGTAGAGCAAGAAGTGCCAGTCATCGCCTCAATTTCATTCGAGCAATTTGATGGGCAGACTCTCTTCACATTAAAAGATCCCGAATTGTATTACACTGTTTTCAACAAACAAGGCGGTCGAGCTCCTGATGAATTTAGCAATGAAGATATTGAGCAAGTCGGAAGGCTTCTGGCCCGTCTTCATAACGTTGGGAGTATGCAGACTGCCCCAAACCGCTTAAGACTTACTCCTGATATTTACTTAAAATCTAATATGGATTTTCTCTTGGATCAAAAATTCATTCCCTCTCACCTCGAATTAAGTTTTAAGAATGTACTTGAAGGTATTTATAATCTTTCTAAAGATCAGTTTAAAAATATTCACTTTCAGCGCATTCATGGTGATTGTCATTTAGGCAATATTTTAAGACGCGGTGATGTGTTTCATCTGATTGATTTTGACGATATGGTCACTGGCCCTTGTATTCAAGATATGTGGCTATTGCTGCCTGGCAGAGATGATTACGCTGCTAATTTGCGATCGAGATTAATCGACTCTTATGCGACTATGCGGGATTTTAATTACGAAGAAATTCGATTAACTGAAACTTTACGGGCCTTAAGAATGATAAATTATTCAGCTTGGATCGCTAAACGCTTTGATGATCCCGCCTTTAAAAATGCATTCCCATTCTTTGAATCACCAAGTTATTGGGAGGGCCAAATTAATGATCTTAGGGAGCAGACCTTTTGGATTAGTCAGCAAAATGAATAAAGCCTAGTAGATAACTTCCTGTGCTCTGGGAATAGTATTCATAAATTCAGTTCTGTGCGAAGTATCTTCTTTAAAAACACCTGAGAGTTTAGAAGTTCTAGTCATACTCGTAACATCTTTTACTCCGCGAGTTTTCACACACGCATGCATCGCATCCACAACAACAGCAACATCTTGTGTTTCTAAGATGTGAGTTAATGCTTGATGGATTTGCAGAGTCAAGCGCTCTTGAATTTGCGGACGTTTGGCAAAAAAATCAACAATGCGATTTAACTTTGAGAGTCCTAAAACTTTTTGATTGGGAACATAAGCTATATGGGTTTTACCAATAATTGGAACAAAATGATGTTCGCAGTGAGAATTTGTCACAATATTAACTTCAACGACAGCATGGTCGTAATCAAATTTATTTTCAACAATAGTAATTTTTGGAAATTTATCAGTTTCTAGCCCATAAAAAATTTCATCAACATACATCTTTGCAACTCGATGTGGTGTTTCCTTTAAAGAATCATCAGTTAAATCCAAGCCAAGAGTTTCCATGATTTCAGTAAAGAGACTTTCAATTTTTTCTTTTTTCTCCATGTTCGTCAGCCCATTATCTTTGAATGGGGTAGCTGTGATTTTTTTTAAAAGGGCATGTCTATCGATCATTTTATTACTCGTCTTATTTTCTAAACTGCAGTTAAATTATTTCTTTCTAGCTCAAAAATTCCTGAATTTTTTTCGTTCTCTCTGGTCTCTACTTTAAAACACCAGACTCTCCCTTGAGTAATTTTATCCAGATAATCATTCATCTTATGAAAGAGAAATTCAGAAGTTCCTTCCATTCCAACATTATCTAAGATTCTAAGTTTTATTATTTCTTTTTTATCCATCTCTTTAAAAAGAGGCAATTCTGGGTCATCACTATTGATTAGACAAGAATGATCGAAATAATCATCAAGAAATAATTTAAATTCTTTAAAGCCACCAAAATCCATAACCCATTTTTTCTCGTCTAGGTTTTTTGCTTTAAACCAAAAAGTAAATTCGCGAGAATAGCCATGAATAAACTTACAATGCCCTTCATCCTTCCATTGTCTGTGTGCACAGGGATAACCAATAAATTTTTTGGTTGAGATATACATACAATTCCTCTAAATGATCTAAAAGACTAGCGCGTTCAAATTATCATCGAACTCAACGACATACAAGAGACCATGAATTTTCAACTCATTTTCAAAACACGGTAAAAGCCCTTGGGCCTTCATAAGTGTATCCAGAAGTAGCCTCTGGTCTTGTCGCTTATAAATACCAAACAATTGAGCTTCGTTGGTGGCTAGGCAGCCAGAAGTGGGAACAAGTGGGAAATAGCTGCTAAATATATTGTGATTTTTCCGACCAGTTCCATGAATACGCAAGAGACTACGCCCTAAATCCCTTGCAACGAGCGATTGTTTCCACCAAGATAACGAGAGATGGGACTTTGGAAGGTACTTTTTAAAACCAGATTCATCCTGGCTTTCTTTGATAAAATTGACAATTAAGCGTCTAAATTCTCCGAATTCATAATTTTTATTGGCTTCCGGCATAACCGAATCAATAGTAAAAACCCCCATAGGAGTATCGCCGTTGGAATGGTTAAAAGGTAAGCCTCGTCCCGAAAGCCCAATAACTGGTGTAGACCAAATATTTCCTGCTTCATCTTTTACAAATGAGCCCTCAGATGTCCTAATAATAAGTTTTCCTTTTTGACTTCGATTTGAAGGCAAAAGGGCAAAGATAGTGAGTACATTGTTTTTTAAATCCAGAAGGTCTTGCAATTCAGGTATGTTTATCGCTGAGCTCTTTTTGGCTTCAAGAAAGAATTTTCCTTCTTGAGGGAATTGAGATTTAATTTTTATTGCGAGATCACTATTTATAAAATTTATAAAATTGAATATTTGATAGATTTCATTTTTTTTAAGAGATTTTAGATCTAGATTTTCAATGTAGCCATCTAGGTTGTTAGAAAGGCTTTTGAACATTAAAGTTTCTTCAAAACTTAGTGCGGAAAAGTTCAAATTATCAGGTAGAGAAATTTCTAAAGACTTTCCCATTTTATTTCCAAATAGGTAAGGCAGGAAAGTCTTTAGATAATTCATATTTTATTTGATCTTAGTGATGATGTCCATGTTCACCGTGAACATGACCATGGGCTAATTCCTCAGCAGATGGTTCGCGAACTTCTTTAACTGTTACATCGAAATGAAGCTCCATTCCAGCTAATGGATGATTTCCATCAACAGTTACTAAATCACCATCGATTTTAGTTACAGTAACAACTAATTCACCTTGTTCAGTTTCTACTTCAAATTGCATTCCAATTTCAAGTGCTTCAGTTGATTCGAATTGTGCACGAGGTACACTTTGGCAAAGAGCATCGTTTCTTTCCCCATATCCATCTTTTGCATCAATTTTAACTTTTAAACTATCACCTGATTTTTTACCTTCAAGCGCCGACTCAAGACCGGGAATTAAGCTTCCAGTACCCTGGATGTAATAAAGCGGTCCATGATCAGTAGAGGAATCAATCATTTTTCCTGATCCATCAGTGAGTTTATAATCAATACCAACAACTTTGTTTTTTTCAACTTGCATTACATTTCTCCATTAAATTTGCCATCAACCTATCACTTCTTTTTAATGATGTCTAAAATAACTACTGGCTCTAAAGGAACATCTTCTAGAGGTCCTCTTGTTCCTGTTTTCACTGCTTTAATTTTGTTAACTATTGGCATTCCTGAAGTAATTCTACCAAAAACTGCATACCCAAAGCCTGCTGAAGTCTCATCGCGGTGATCAAGAAAGCCATTATCTGCCACATTAATGAAAAATTGAGCAGTCGCACTATCAACTTCATTAGTTCTTGCCATTGCCAGTGTACCAACTTCATTCTTAAGCCCATTGGCGGCTTCATTTTTAATGGCAGGTCCAACCGATTTTTCTTTTAAGTTTTTGTCAAATCCTCCACCTTGAATCATAAAATTATTTATTACACGGTGAAAAATAAGACCTTTATATTGCCCCTTTTGAACATATTCTAAAAAATTCTTAACACTAATTGGCGCTTTGTCTTCATAGAGTTCAGCTTCCATATCTCCCAAGCTAGTTTTAATGGTGACCCTAGGATTGGCGGCAAAAGCTGAGACTGAAATCAACAATGACAAAATTAAGATCGATAACTTCTTCATATAAAACCCTCATGTTATTAAAATTGATGCTTATTTAAAAAGTCTTTATATTTTTCTTTATCCAAAGGATCTGATCCATTTAAAAAAAGTTCTAAATATTTTATAGAATCATTTCCCCAAAATATTTCTTCGTCTACCAAAAAAGTTGGTACCCCGAAAATATCCTTATTGAGCGCATTTTCAATATTTCTCTTTAATTCGACTCTGGAAGTTTTTTCTTCCATAAGTGCAAAGAGTTCAAAGACCTTGAGATTTTTTTCGGTTAAAACCAACTTTAAAACATCGTCATTGCCAATATCTCGCCCATCTTCCCAGCCGGCCCTAAAGATAGCGTCAATAATAGCTTTTTGATGAACTTGGGCCACACCTGCAAGAGAGAGTCTTAGAGCATAAAGCGAATTAAAAGGAAGGTTTTTTGGAGTCGTAAAAGGAATATTATTCAATTGAGTAAAGCGCAGTAGGTCTTTAAAAAGATAATTTCGTTTTGGCTTAATTTGCGCCGGTCCTTTCGTTTCATAATGAGCAATAATGCTTGCAATACTCACCGGGTGGTAAGAAAAATCATACTTATGATCATTGTCTCTCACCCATGTCCAGGCGACATAGGAATAAGGAGAGAGAAAATCAAAATAAAAATCGATTTTTTTCATAACAAATTAAGCTTCGGATTTCTTTTTTTCAACATAGTACTGATAGTTACTTTCAAAAACTCTAATGCCCCCTTTATCAACTTCAAAAACCCGATTAGATAAACCATTTAAGAAATGGCGATCATGGGAGACATACATAACTGTCCCCTCATACTCTTTAAGAGCATTTAAGAGAACATCGCGAGATTTTAGGTCGAGATGGTTCGTGGGCTCATCTAAGATGAGTAAATTATTATTATTCGAAAGTAGAGTGGCAAGAACCACACGGCTCTTTTCTCCACCAGAGAGTACTTTTATTTTCTTTTCGACATCATCTCCACGAAATAAAAAGGCAGCTAAGAGATTTCGAATATAACCATTACTTGCCATCGGCAGTCTGGAAGAAATTTCTTCGAGTACTGTATTTTCAGGATTTAATAAATCGAGTGAAAATTGAGAAAAGTATCCCGCTTGAATACTTGGTCCTAAATTAGACTCTCCTCCACTAGCTTCTGTTAAACCACAAATAACTTTTAAGAGAGTAGACTTTCCAGCACCGTTTACTCCAACAACTGCAATCTTATCTAAACGATTTACTGTCGCCGTTAATTCAGAAAATATTTTATGTGGAGTTCCATCATCGCGTATCCAGCTCTTGGCAAGATTTCTCATGGAAACGACGTCATTACTTCCGCGCGGTGGTGTTGGAAAACTGAAATCCATGACAATATCTTCTGGTGGAAGTTCTACCCTTTCAATCTTGTCAATTTTTTTTACTCTCGATTGCACTTGAGCAGCATGACTTGCTCTGGCCGCAAATTTAGCAATAAACTCCTCTTCTTTTTGTAGCATTGCTTGTTGAGATTCATATTGAGATATTTGCTGAACCTTTCTGATCTCTTTTTCTTTTTCGTAGTAATCGTAATCACCAGTATAAGTAGTTATGGTCTTATTTGCTACTTCTATAATTCGATTAACAATTCCATTCATAAAATCCCGATCATGACTAGTCATTAAGACTGCCCCCTTAAAGGACTTAAGCCATTCTTCTAACCAAACAATACTCTCTAGATCGAGATAGTTGGTTGGCTCATCCAATAAAATGACATCGGGTACTTGAATAAGAATTTTTGCTAAAGCAATTCTCATTCTCCATCCACCCGAGAATTGGCCAACATCGCGGTCGTGATCGTATGGCATAATACCTAGACCTGTGATAATTTCCTTGGCCCGTGTATCTAAGTCATAGCCACCAAGTTTTTCAAATTCAGTTTGATAATCACCCAAAAGAATAAGAACTTTTTCCATTTCATCTGGATCGAGATCGCCTTCTAATTGTTTTTCAATAACTCGCATTTTGACGGCTAGCTCCGAAGCTTTAGCAGAGCCACTCATGACTTCTTCAATGACTGTGCGACCTTTCATCTCTCCTATGTTTTGAGAGAAGTAAGCCACACGAATTTTTTCGGGAACAGTTATTGATCCACCATCAAAGCCCTCTTCTTTCATCAACACTCTAAAGACAGTAGTTTTTCCGGCGCCATTGGGACCAACAAGTCCAACTTTATCTCCAGGTCTTAATATAAATGAGGCGTTTTCATAAAGAATCTGACCACCATAATTTTTTGAAACATTATTAAAACTAATCATCTCAATTATCCCCTAAACTTGTTCCTAAAATTTGTTTATAATGAAAAAGAAATACGCTGTCACTTTCTAGAGATAAGCTTGCGTGTCATAATCTTTTTTTCAGTCTAAACCTTACCTTATATCCACTTTGTTTGGCATCAACAATCCTTATAAGTTTAACCTGAGCAGCTTTATTGGATGATTCTTTCCCAAAAAAATAGCCAAACAAAACTCTCCACTAAAGCTCATCTTTTTGAAAAATGTAAATTGAATTTTTTCAATTTTAACTTAAAATAGACTCACTCAACTTAAAGGATTTTTATGGACTATACACCTCTGCGTATTTCAACTGTTAAACCCCAAAAAAATTTAACTTTTGATTTATATATTTTTTTCAAAGATCAATACCTTTGTTATGTAACAAAAGGAATGCAGCTCTCAGAAGAAAAATATCAAAAACTAAAAACGCAAAAAATTGCAAAATTTTATATAACTGAAAATGATGAAATTAATTACCAAAAATTTCTCGATAATCTCTTGGGAGAAACTTTAAGTAATCCAAACACCAATGTTGAAGAAAAAGTAACAATGGTGGAAGGTGTTGCTACTTCGGCACTGGAAAGAATGCAAAAAGATCCAGGAAGTGAAACGGCCTATCGAATGACAGAGACTGCTGCCAAAAGTCTTCGACAAGTCATTACCAGTAATCCAGATGCACTTAAAAAAATATTTGGTAAAAAAGTTGAAAAAAACGAAGAAATCATCAAACACTCATTAAATGTTTGCGCCATATCTGTAAAATTAGCAGAAATGCTTAAATGTAGTGAGCAAGAACTTGAAGACTTGGGTACTGCTGCCCTTATTCATGATATATCAATTCCTCAATTAAATAAGGACGATATTCAACTTTTTTATAAACCCAAAAGAGTATTAAGTCATGAAGACAAACGCGTCTATTATCTTCATTGCAAAGATGCCCTAGTACTTCTTCAGCAAAAACCTTGGGTAAATAAAGTCATTCTTGATTTAGTCACAAACCATGAAGAAACATTAAGTGGATCAGGACCAAACAAAAAAAAGAAGCTCACTAAACTTGAAGAGATTCTCTCTTTAGTAAATAACTATGACAAAAGAACAATTACCAATAAAACGACGCCAGTGCAGACATTAAAAGACATGATGATCGATGAACTAGGAAATTATAGTCTAGACTTATTAAATGAATTTAAAAAAGTTCTCCAATCAGAAGGAATTCTAGACTAAAAAATAAGCCGAATCGAATCTAGAGTGACATCGGCGTTGCTAAAACTTTTTGAAAGCATAAGGATTTGAATTGTTAGAGCATCAATTTCTTCAGTGCGAACAATTGGGTTTACTTCCTTTAATTTTAAGAGTCGTTCTTTTTCAGCTGATAATTTTTTAATCATCGAAGCCTTGTATTCATTTTTAATAATTTCAGCTTTTCCAAGCGCTATTTGATGGGCCCCCCTAAGGACTTTTTGAACTGCTGCTTTGGGAAGTGTTTTAGCTCTTCTAACAATATCTTGATCTGCCATAGTCGCTCTTTCATCTATATCTTCTTTACTCCATTTGTCGGTAAAATCTTCGCCAGCGCTGTCGACCAAAATTCTTATAGGAGTAGGTGGAAAATATCTCTCAGGCGATAAATTCTTGGGAGCAATCGCATAGAGCTTAAAGATTGCTTCTACAAAAGTTTTAGTCTGCCCTGTTTTTTTGCGCATAAGTATAGTTACGTTACCAAAGGAATTACTTAAAATAAGATCCATAACACCTACGACCATTGGATGATCCCAAGTAAGAAATTCTACATCCTCTCGTTTTCTTGCTGTCTGGCGATCATAAGTTATCCTGACCCCCTCACTATCCAATCCTGGAAAATGCGGAACGTACATATTGTCACTAGGTTTAATATAAAAAATATTGTCCTCTAAGTCTTC
>CANFNL010000061.1 GCA_947448205.1 Bacteriovoracaceae bacterium | reverse complement strand
GGATTTCTGGGAAAAATTTTATCTATATGTGGATGGCATGGGATTCGAAATCGCCTGGCTGCAGTCTATATTGAATATGCTATGACTAATCGATTTCCTGAAACTGCCAATCTGAGCTTAGTAAATGATTTAATCACGATTGAAAATAAATTACGTCACTTCACGCCTCAAGGATATTCAAGAGCTTTTTTGTTGGCCTTCTATGCTAAGATGACCTTGATTCAAACTAAAAAAAATAATGGAACAACTAGAGTGACTCCGCTAATAATAAAAGACGAGCACATTGAACTAATGAAATATTCGAAAGCAAAATCAATCAGAATTGATTGGCTTATTTTGGAGCTCATTCTTTTTGACAAATTATTAGGTACTGAAAGGTTAGATAATTTTCTTAAAAGTTCTTCCCGCTATGAAACACTTTACACTTTGTTGGAAGAAAGTGAACAACGCATTATGATGGACAACTTAATGACTTATGGATCTTCGATAAATGATGCCGATATTTTTTTAACCGATTTATCACTGCAAAGTTAATGGAATAACTTATGACAAACGCTATTTGGAATCTCATAAATGACCTTAATAAAAAAAGTGGAATCACTGAGATTTTAATTAATGGTCCTAAACATGTATTTGTGGAAAAAGGTGGGCAATTTATTCAAATAAATGCCAATCTTCCTGCCTTAGATATCAATAATTTTATTCAAGAAGTAGCTACAATGAATCAAAAAATTTGTGACAAGGATAATCCAATCTTTGATGGAAATCTTCCAGATGGCTCGCGGATAAATGTTATTAATGAACCTTTTGTACAAGGAAGTCCGGCAATTTCTATTAGAAAATACTTAAAATTTATTTCAAGCTTTGAGAGCTCACCCAATGTTTTTGGGCTCACTCCAAAATGGATTGAATTTTTAAAAGCAATTGTTGCGGCTAAATTAAATATTGTTGTCTCCGGTGGAACTGGAGTTGGAAAGACCACTTTTCTAAATCTTTTAATTAACGAAATACCTAAAGCTGAACGTTTGATCACGATCGAAGATACTTTAGAGCTCTCTATTAATCTTCCCAATATTGTGCGTCTTGAATCCGGTGCCAAGGCCCTTTATTCAAAAAGCAATCTCTCCACAAGAGATTTAGTTAAAAATACATTGCGTATGAGACCTGATCGAATAATCATTGGTGAAACAAGAGGAGCGGAATTATTTGATTTACTCCAGGCCATGAATACTGGCCATGAAGGTAGTATGACTTCCGTTCATGCTAATTCAGCTGGAGAATGTCTCTCCCGCTTGGAAACCCTTTTTTTACTCGCTGGATTTGAAATTCCACTTATCGTTGTAAGAAAGCAGATAACTTCAGCAATCAATTTTATTTTTCAGTTAGGACGAGATAGTGAAGGGCAAAGGGTTATCACAGAAATCATTGAAGTGTGTGGAATGGAAGGTCCTGTTATACTTACTCAACCAATCGCTCTGAGAGAAGATGGACTTTTAAAATTTAAGGGAATTGCTCCCCGATCTTCTGAACAATTAAGTAGATTGGGTGGACTACCTGTTAATTTCTTTGATTCATTTTAATTATTATCATTATTTAATATTGTCCTTCTACATTCTCAAGCCCCTGAAGCAAAAGGACTCCAGAACTTGTTCCAAGGCGAGTTGCTCCGGCCGATATTAACTCTCGCGCAGTCTTAATATCGCGCACTCCTCCGGAGGCTTTTACTTCCATATTCGAGGGGATATGTTTTTTCATTAGCACTATATCTGCCAGGCTCGCACCACTTGTGGAGAAACCCGTCGAAGTTTTAACAAAACGGGCACCTGACTTTGAAGCTATTTCACAAGCTTTTATTTTTTCTTGTTCGCTTAGAAGACATGTTTCAAAAATAACCTTTACTATTTTTTCGCCAGCGGCATGGACAACTGCACGAATATCATCTTCAACAAAACTCCATTCTTTATTTTTAAGTGCTCCGATATTTATCACCATATCAATTTCCATGGCACCATCAAGTATGGCTTTTTTCGTTTCAAAGACTTTCGTTTCAGTGCAATTAGCTCCTAGCGGAAAACCTATGACAGTACAGACAACGGATTGACTTCCTTTAAGAAGGTGAGCCGATAATGAAACATAGTAGGGATTAACACAAACTGAAAAAAATTGATGATCTCTGGCCTCTTGGCATAGCTTTTTGATCTGCTCGCTAGTCGCATCAGGCTTTAACAAAGTATGATCAATATAACGATTGATTTTCGGCTTGTTATGATCGGTTTGCATGGCACCCCTTTACAAATAGCATAGTTAAAATACACTCCTATTATGATTAAATCCCGTTGGTTTTACCACCCTTTATTCATTTTTATTTTCTCACTCATTGCCTTGGGATCCTCCCTAGTTATCTATATTCGATCCTATTTACGCGTCAACGCGGCACTTGAAGAGGTTGTATTAAAGTACCATTTAAGCACTCAAAGTATTTTACAAACCGAGACCTGGGTATTAATTCTGACACTTTCTTTATTGGTGGCAGTCATTTTAGCTGGATTACTCATCATTTATATTTATTACCAAAAAGTTATACAGCTCTATAGACTCCAACAAAATTTTATTAATGGATTTACTCACGAGCTAAAAACGCCCATTGCTTCACTTCAGTTATTTCTTGAGACATTTTCTCGTCACGAATTGCCTAGAGAAGAGCAACTGAAATATCTCGATTATATGAAACATGATACCAAAAGACTTTCTGAAAATGTAAATCGTATTCTTAATCTAGGCAGACTCGAAGATAAAAATTTTAAAGCCAATTTTAGCATCCAGAACTTAGTGGTATTAGTAGAAAATTTCTTAGACAACACGCCTCATCTTTTTGAAGAGGGGAAGGTTACTTTTCATTCAGAAATAAAATCTTTCTTAATGCCAATTGATACGGCCCTCTTTGAAATGCTTTTGATGAATTTGATAACTAATGCTCTTATTTACAATAAGTCCAAAGAAAAAAAAGTAGATATTTCTCTAAGTGTTTCTGGAAGTAATGTTTTTCTTGATTTTAGAGATAATGGAATTGGTTTTGAGCGAAGTGAGGGGCGAAAAATTTTTAAGAAGTTCTATCAAATTGGAAAAAGCACTAAAGGAAGTGGTTTGGGATTGTATATTGTTCACAATATCGCAAGACTTCATAAATGTGAGATTGAAGCTAGTAGCATGGGAATTAATTCAGGAAGTTTATTTCGTTTAATTCTAAAAGCAGGAGGTAGTTTTGATCATAAGTAAAAATACCGGAAAAAAAATTTTAGTCATAGATGATGAAAAACATATCGCAGAGGCCATACGACTAAATTTAAAAATGTTAGGTCATGAAGTGGTGGTGGCGATAAATGGACTCGAAGGTTTAAATTGGTGGAGAGAATTTTTACCTCATTTGGTAATAGTCGATCTCATGATGCCAGAAATTGATGGTGTTGGAGTAATTACCGAAATAAGAAAACGAGATCCTAAAATTCCTATTTTAGTAATTTCCGCTAAAGATCAAGTGAAGGAAAAAATTAAGTGCTTAAGTCTAGGAGTTGATGATTACCTCTCCAAGCCTTTTGACTTAGATGAATTCCTTCTCAGAGTAGACCGCTTATTGACTCGTTTCGAATGGACTAAAAATCAGAGCTTGGAAATAATAAATGATAGCTCTGATTTTAACATAGAGAATTTTACCTTTGGTGAAAACTTAATAGATTTTAAAAACCTTAACGCTATCTCTGTTTCTGGAAAATTTGAATTAACCCTTCAAGAAATAAAAATTTTAAAAATTTTTATAAGTAATCCCAATATTCCCCTAACGAGGGAGGAAATCTTAGAGAAAGCCTTAGGTTATGATCGCGGTGTTACAACCAGGACTTTGGATAATTTTCTAGTAAGATTTCGTAAATATTTTGAGGAAGATCCTAAGAATCCGAAATATTTTAAAAGTGTGCGCTCCGTCGGCTACATCTTTGATCCAGGGTCTAAAAAGTAGACAAAAAAGTTCAACTCCATTACAGTTTCAACATCTTTTTTCAAAATTCAGAAGGAGTTTTTTATGGGTTTGTTAAATGGAAAACGTGCACTTATTTTAGGTGTCGCTAACGATATGTCTATTGCTTGGGGAATTACTAAAGCATTTAAAGAGCAAGGCGCCAGTGTTGCTCTTACTTACCTGAATGAAAATTTACAAAAGCGAGTTGAGCCTTTGGCCTCTGAAGTTGGGGCCGATTTTATTTGTGAAATGGATGTTACCAATGATGCTCATTACGCTGCTCTTAAAGATACAGTCGAACAAAAGTGGGGGAAATTTGATATTTTAGTCCACTCATTGGCATTTGCAGATAAAACAGATTTAAAAGGGCATTTTGTAGAGACTTCTAGAGAAGGTTTTAAAATGGCCTGCGACATTTCGGCTTTCTCCTTAATCGGATTATGCAATGCTTTGAAAGATAATTTAAATGACGATGCTTCGGTTATCGCCATGACATATCACGGTTCAGTAAAAGTGCTTAAAGGTTATAATGTAATGGGTGTTGCTAAAGCTGCTCTTGAGGCTTCCACTCGCTATTTAGCCGATGATCTAGGCCCATCAAATATTCGTGTCAATTGCATTTCCGCTGGCCCAATTAGAACTCTGGCAGCTTCAGGTGTCCCTGGCTTAAAAGATTTCTTAAAGGTTATTGAAGAGAAAGCTCCTCTGAGAAAAAATGTCACTCAAGACGATGTAGGTGGCTCTGCAGTATACTTAGCTTCTGGACTCTCTCATGGAGTTACTGGTCAAGTTCTCTACGTCGATTCAGGTATTAATATTATTGGTGCTTAATTTGACGATATCAAGCAATCCCCTATTGAGGAGGATTGCTTGATATTTTTTAATACTTAAAGTTTGTATGAATATATTCAACAGCTTTTTTGACATTAGCTTCTGGAGTTTGTTGAAGCACTCCATGACCTAGACCACAGATCCATTTATTAAGTGGAGCTCCGGAGTCTGCAAGTTCCGTCCAATATTGCGATAATTTTTGCTCTAATAGAGGCCAGTGGTAATGCAGATAACTTGGATCGATATTTCCTTGTATCATATAATCAGATCCTAAAGTTTTTAGAGCATCTTTCATTGAAACCCTCCAGTCTACTCCTAAGACATCAATATTTTTATCTTCGATGGCGTCAAGATAATTGATATGAGTCAGTTTTGAGTAATAGACAACTTTGGTTTGCGGATGCAATTTTTTAAATTCTGAAGTCACCTTTTTTAACATAGGTAAAATAAATTCTTTGAAATCACAAAGCATGAGTTCGCCAACTGCCGTATCAAAGAGGCAGATAGCATCAGCACCTCCTTGGGCCTGGAGAGACATTTCAGTGACGAGTTCAGGGATCAATATTTCACAAAAGCCTTGAAAACGACCATCGTAAAAACCTTTTTTTGAGCTCGTTAAATTTCCATTATGTGAGCCTTCTACAGCATAAGTGTAAAGGGTGAATGGCGAGCCAACAAAACCTAATAATGATTTTTCTTTAGGCAGGGCAACTTTTAGAAGAGCAGTTGCTTCTTTTTGGAATTGATAATATTGATTTGAAGGGGAAATAATTTTGCAATTTCTTAAGTCTGATACTGATTCAAGTTTAAATTCCAAAATTGGCCCAGGATTATATGTCAGTCCCAATCCAAGTTGCTCAAGCGGAAATAATAAATCAGAAAATAAGATGGCCGCATCAAAATTAAAATCGCGAATTGGTCCCATGGTAATTTCGCAGGCCATGATAGGATCTTTACACATTGTCATGAAATCAGAATCTTTTTTTATATTTTGATAATGAGAATGATACCTTCCAGCTTGTCTCATAAACCAGACCGGGACTTGAGTTGTTCCATCGCTGTGTCTTAATCGATCCTTAAATAAACCCATAATAGTTCCTCTAGTTCTTTATAATTAATTTATATCCAATACTGCGAATGCTTTGTATTTCAATATTTTTATCTGGATCGCTCTCGCACCATTTGCGAAGTTTAACAATATAATTGTCTACAGTTCTATTCGAAGGAAATTTATCTTCACCCCAAATTTTTTCAATAATAACTTCTCTTTCAACAGCAACGTTTTGTTCCCTATAAAGCAGCTCTAAAATGGCACATTCTTTTTGCGAAAGTGCTAATAGATCTCCTTTGGCATCCATTAGTTCAAATCGACGAAACCAAATCGTAAGAGGCCCATGTGTGATGACTTCGGGAAGTTTTTCAGCAGAATTTTTTGCTTTAACAATCCGATCTATTCTGTAGAGTAATTCTTTTAAGGCAAAAGGCTTAGTTATATAATCTTCAGCACCAATTTCGAGGGCCTCTACTTTTATTTCAGGATCATTTAATGCTGAAAAAAAAAGGAGGTTAAAATCCTGTCTAATTTTTCTAAATTCTCGTGCTAAATCCAACCCACTAATGTCGGGCAAACCAATGTCCATCAAAACGAGATTTGGTTTTTGAAGACCAAAAAAGCTTCGAGCTTGGGAGCCACTCTGGGCCCAAGAGCAGGAATGACCCAACCCTTGCAAAAATTCTTCAAGGGTGCTTCCTAAGTTTTTTTCATCTTCCACAATTAAAATATTAAGCATGAGTTTCCTCAACACTTTTAAATTTTAATTGAAATTGAAGATTTTTTTTGCCTAAAATTTTAAGGCTGCCATTCATTTTAGAGAGAAGTTTTTGAGTTAGGTAAAGCCCTATTCCTGAACCTTTGGTGGAATTGTATTTATAGAAGAGCTCTCCCAGTCTTTTCTGATCACCTTCAAATTGGCCATCATCTTGATAATTGAGAATGACTTCTCCAGCATTTTCCACAATGTCAATATTTACTTTTTTGGAATATGTATGAACCTTAGTGTTTTCAAATAAATTTTTTAAAATCAATTCAAGTGCAAATTCATCAGCAATAATGAGTATATCAGTTGAGCTGGCATTAATATTTACATCGAAATGATTATTCATTTTTTTTGAAATATTTTTAATATAAGGAATCAAGTTGAGAGAAGTTAGATTGAGTTCTCCGCCTCGTTCAATGCGGGAGAGTTGAAGAATTTTATCCATCTGTGTTTCAAGTTTAACGGTATCTTCAATCAAGCGGGCACTCAGTTTATTTAAACTTGGATCATTCTTTAAGGATAGAATTTCATTGATGACTTCACCTTGCAGACGAATACTGGCCAGTGGAGTTTTTAATTCGTGAGTCAGTGAGGCAAAAAAAGCTTGAAGGGATTTAGTTTTCTTTTGATCTTTTATATAAAGAATTAATAGGGTGAAGGAGAGCATAAGCAAGAGAGTCAGGAAGCTTCCTCCCTCCCATATAATCATTTTTGTGACTTTCACTTTATCGGTGTGAGCTAAAATGTTTTCAAAATTAAAAAGTAAATAAATCCACCAGCTTCCCAGCAAAAGTAGGACTAAGGCCCAAACTGAGGATAGCCAAAATAGCAGGCGAAAAGATTGATTGATGGTGTTCTTAATTTTCATTTTTATATTTTAATTATTGAATTCGGTGTTCCAGCCTGTGCTCAAGATCCCGAATGACTTCATCATTATGAGCTAAGCTTACAAATCCTACTTCATAGGCATTTGGTGCTAAGTAGACTCCACGATTTAATAATTCTTCAAATAGTTTATTGAAGCCTTCTGTAATATTGGTAGGAATATCAGCAAGTTTTTGAACTTCATCTTTTGGCACAATCCAAAAAAGTGAAGCAAAATGAAGGACTTTAAAGGCGGCAAATTCGCCGTTATTAAAGTGCTGCATCCAACTACTAAGTAGCGCTACTATTTTTTTTGTTTGTGATTCTAATCTGACGTAAGCTTCTGGAGTCATCTCTTTAAGTGTTGTTAGTCCCCCGACCATCGCGAGAGGGTTCGCACTAAGAGTTCCTGCCTGATAAACTTTTCCAATTGGTGCTAGGTGCTCCATGATAAATTTTGAAGCTCCAATAGCTCCAACAGGAAGACCTCCACCGATAATTTTACCATAGGTAACTATATCTGGTTTAATTCCAGTGATTTCTGCCATTCCACCAAAAGCTACGCGAAATCCAGAAATGACTTCATCAAAAATTAAAAGCGCACATGTCTGGTCGCATATCTCTCGAAGGAAAGATAAAAATTCTTTTGGTTGAATGAGGAGACCATTATTTGCTGGTAATGGTTCAATGATAATCGCTGCAATTTGATCTTTATGATCAACGAAACATTTTTTTACACCTTCTACGTCACCAAGCTCTAGTATCAATGTATCTTGAGCTACACCTTCTGGAACACCCGCTGAGGAGGCTTCGGCCGTTCCAGCTAATCCAGAGCCGGCTTTTATGAGCATTGAATCTACATGGCCGTGGTAGCAGCCATTAAATTTAATAATTTTATTTCTTTCGGTAACTCCGCGTGCCAGTCTAAGTGCTGTCATGACTGCTTCGGTTCCCGAATTTACAAAACGCATTTGTTCGACGTGTGGAAGTTTGGAAATAAGAAATTCGACTAAGTCTAATGAGTAGGGCTCGCAGGCACCAAAGCTCCATCCACGAGTCAATCCAGAGCGAAGGGCTTCTTCAACCTTTGGATTTCTATGTCCTAAAATAAGCGGGCCAAAGCTCATGCAAAAATCGATATATTCAGTTTTATCGACATCGTAAATATAAGCACCTTCTGCGCGTTCAAAAAATCGAGGAGTAGTATGAAGGCCTTTAAAGCTTCTCACTGGAGAGTGAACTCCACCTGGAACAAGAGTTTTTGATTTAATAAAAAGTTCAGTTTGTTTTTTTGACTCGCTCATATCTTTGTCCATTTTTTAAATTCTTCCATTCCAGCAAAAGGAATTGTTTTTATATTATGTTGTTTGAATTGATTAAACGTTTTTCCCAACCCACTGGCATGGTAACGATTTTTTATTTGGGGAAAATACTCTAGGTACATTTGATATTGTGGATAGCTGCTCCAATAAAAAACTTCAGTCTCATTAATTTTATTTTTAAATTCATCAGTTAGGCTTGTGTTTACTTCACGCCTATAGCAAGGGATAACCTCACCCAATGTTGTAGTAGCTTCTGTATTAGAGAGAACAAATAAAGTTGCATTTGTGTCAATCATCAACCCAATGGCTTTGGAAGAACGAAGCAAATGGATTTCTTCATCTCCAAGAGAGTCGGCAGTGCCATTGACCCAAAAACCTTTATTGACTAAATCTTTCATCGATTTTATCCCGGCAGCCCATAATGACTCTGGAGCTTTTTTTAGCGCGTGCATGCAATGCTTAGAAGTTACGTATAAATGATTCTTTCCAGAAAGATCAGCACTCACTTCCTTTTTTAGAACTAACTGATCATCAGGGAAGTGACCGGTGAAAACTCTAGGGGATGGCCGTAATTGGGGAAGCTCGCGACCCTCTAGCAGTGAAAATTCTACTTTTTCATTTTCTAAAATGCCGTGGTGATTATGGAGAAAATAATCCTGAATTTTTTTTACATTTATTCCAACTGCTAAGTGGCAGCCACCACCATATTTATTGAATGCCACTCTCTCCCTTTGAACTTCCAAAGCAGTGTTTTCATCTTGCATTTTTCTAAGTTTCGCCCAAAGTTCTCCATTATCAGTTCTGGAATCCAGGCACTCAATTCCCAGAGCACCTTGAGAAGCTGAAGAGGGAAAAACAGATTGAGGTAAAACCATAAAGCTTAGACCATCTAATAACTTTGCTAACTCTAACCTTGAAGATTCAGTTAGAGCAAGCCTCTCAATTCCAGGCAATGCTAAAACAATAGCGTCGTAGTCGTCATTAATTAATTTTTCAATCCTAGTATTAACATTTCCACGAAGTACTTTAGTGGTGACTCTTAAATCTTCAGAGGCATTGGGAAGAAAAGGCTTAAGGCCCGCCTCTAGGTTAACCATTCTTCGAGGGGAGCTTGTTCCAATGATAAATTCATTTTTATCTCTAATAGCTTCAATTGTTGATTTTTTTATCAAGAGAATATCGTGAGCAAAAGTTCTTTTGGTCACAGCGGCCAGGGTTATACCTAAAGGACGAACAGAGCCTAAATCTTTATAGGAGTGAACTACTAGATCAACTCGTCCTGTTAAAAGGGCTTCATCTAATTCTTTGGTAAAAAAATCTTTTCCGTCTAGCTGCCAAAGTGGAGCATTAGTAATGAGATCCCCTTGGGTTTTAATCACGTCGAGTTCAAAGCTATCACCAGTCAATCGCTCTAATTCAACCCTAACTTGATTACACTGAGTAAGTGCTAATAGGCTTCCACGAGTTCCGATTTTATAAATTTTCTTTTTTTGACTTTCTTGACTTTCTTGACTAGGCAAACTGTAACTCCTCCCAACTAAACGGGTGATTCAAAGAAGCGTTCAGACGGCGTGCTTCACATAGTCTTACTATGGAATCTTTTGCACATCTGATTTTTTCCATCTTCTCAATATTCATCTGGGCGCTTTGTTTGAAAATATCTTCAAGACGAAAGATGCCATCTGGTACTCTTAACTCTGTACTTATCACAGAGGGTGAGCCTAGATCAATAAAGAGCTTTGAGTCACGGACGTTTAGTAGGGAGGGAGCGTTCCATTTGGTAAAAAAGGCTTCATCAAAGAGGGTTTCTTCAGCGCCAATAGTATTTATTATTGAATCAAACTTTGAGTAATTGTCGTAATCTTTCCAACCAATTACTTCCAGCGAGTGCTCTTTAGCAAGGTGCTGAACTTTTTCGCTGTTTCGGGCCGATATAAAAACTGTGTGTTTTTTCTTTAAAAGTTTAATTACATCCTGCGATAAACATCCTGTGCCGATCACTAAAACATCAGACTCACATTTTCTTGAGTGCACTAATTTTCGCGCAATTCCCGCATAAGAGAGTTGACCGATTTCAGTTAAGTGATCGGTGCGGATTTTCTTTTGGTCTTTGAATAGTTTTTCTAATAAAGAAGTTATATTGGTTTTTTTAAAAGGTAGTTGTGAGTAGCTATGGTAAGCGTCTTTGAATTGTCCAACTACTTCGTACTCGGCCAATACTTCGCTTTTAAGTCCACAGATTGTTTCTAGCAAAAAGATGTAGGCATGATTAGCAGTAAACATCTCGCGTATATCGTTTTGGTCTTTAAGATGATAAAAGGGAAGCTGACCAAATCCTAAGATTAGTGTTCTCTGACAGGTTTTCAATATAAAAACTTCTCCGTTAGTCGGAATTGTTTTTGAATCTGCTTTTAGATTAATTACAGTCAAGTGATCTATCATATTAATCATTTATAGCGACATAATTATGTTAAATTGTCATAAAAGTGTAGATCGAAACTTTTTTACAAAGAAATTGTGAATTTCTTTATAAATGGCCCTTTCTTTGTTAAAGTCCAACTATGAATATTGTCCCAGGGGCCCTAAAGGAATCTTTTTTAGCATTCGATCGACGAGTGGATGGGTCAATTAGCTTTTTTTTTAGGCACTTTGGTAAAACCAAATTCATGGTGTCGATGAGTAAAAAAGCTCAATACCTAGGCTTGGAAAAACTCTGGGAAAAAGGACCTAAGGCTTTTTTTTACTTCTTTGTTTTTTATTTAGTTCGCGACGTCATTCTCTATATTGTATTTCCAATTTTTTTTACAAGAATTTCCACACATTAAGCCGCCAAAGTGTTGAGACTTTGCTAATTCCTATTTATGACAATCCCTGACTTTTTTAATTAATCAAAGACAAAGCTAAATTGATTTGTTTAACTTTTATCTATGTTAAAAATTTGTATTCTTTTATTTTTATCAAGTTTTTCTCTTTGCTCATTTTCATCGGAGAGTGCGGCACAACCTCAAAATAAAATGTTTCCTAATATTATAGAAGGAAAAATCATTGGTAACTTATACGATTCAGTCTTGAACAAGACACAAAATGAAGAATGGGCAAAATTATTACAAGAGGCTTTTAAAGATGATTTTATTTCAACTAAAGGTTTAAAAGTAGAAGCTACATTTTCGTTTGAGACAGTGGAGCCTTCCGAAAATAATTCAAATGACAATTCTGATGACATTTCTTTTGCTGATCCAAAAAGTGACACTATAGTCTATGCTAGGTTAGTAGTTGGGCAAGCTCTCGTTGAAAAAGAATTATCTCTTAATCATGCGACTAATAGCCAATCTCTTTTGACAAAAATTCCAAAAGCACAAGAGAGAGAATTTATTTCTCCCGTTAAGTCGGAGAGAATTTCTAGCCAATTCAAACTCACGAGAAGACATCCAGTTAAGCGCAGAAGAATTCAACCCCATAACGGTGTTGATTTTTCAGCGAAAAGTAAAACTCCAGTTTACCCCGCAATGGATGGTGTAGTGGTGGCCATGGGGCGAGCTCGCGCCAAAGGAAAATTTATCCTCATTGAACACAGCAATGGAATGAAATCGACTTATGATCATTTAAGAAAATTTCAAAAAGGGCTGCACGTTGGTGATTATGTTGAAGTGTCTGAACAAATTGGCGAAGTCGGCCGCACTGGTTATGCCACTGGAACTCATTTGCATTTTGGGCTCATTGATTCTGATGGTTTTTACGTTAATCCAATTCTATATCTCAAAGATTATCAAGTTGACTCAGATAACAATGAAGAATTTAGCGAAGAATCTGATGAAGCTTCAGAGATCATTTAATCACTCTAAATTTTAGCAATGTGTCTTACTTGCAGCCTTATCATGATTGGATTATCCTTTTATGTCACAATTCTTTTAGGGAGAACTCATGGAACTGATGTTTACTGCACCTGAAATACTAAATCGCGGAATCGGACTTACTTTTGACGATGTTTTACTTGTTCCAAAATATTCGGAAATCTCTTCGCGCAAACACCCAAACTTAAGGACCAAAATAACTAAAAATTATCAAATAGATCTTCCAGTAATCACTGCCAATATGGACACTATAACTGAAACTGAAATGGCCTGCGCTATGGCCAGTCTTGGTGGAATCGGATCCCTTCATCGATTTATGAACGAAGCCGATCAATTGAGCATGGTAAAAAAAATAGAAGCTTATTTAAAAGAACATAATCTAAAAACTCCTATTGCCGCATCAATTGGAGTCAAGGAAGAAGGGATAAAGCGTGCTGAATTTTTAGTCAATGCTGGCGTGCAAATCATCACTCTAGATATTGCTCACGGCGATTCTGTTATGATGTATGAAACGCTTGATCTATTAAAAAAGAAATACCCTCATGTCGATGTTATCGCGGGTAATGTAGCTACAAGTGATGGAGTTAAGCGCATGATCGAGCGAGGAGCTGATGCGGTAAAAGTCGGCATTGGCCCTGGATCAATGTGTACGACAAGGATTATTACTGGCCACGGTCTTCCGCAATTAACGGCCATTGCCCTAGCTGTGAGTGTCGCTAAAAAACATAATATTCCAGTTATTGCCGATGGCGGTTTAAAAAATTCTGGAGATATCGTCAAGGCCTTGGCCGCAGGTGCTAGCTCGGTGATGGTAGGCTCTCTAGTATCGGGGACTCTTGAAACCCCTGGCGAACTAAAAAGTGGAATGAAGCAATACCGTGGCATGGCTTCAAAAGCTGCTCAGGTTTCTTGGAGAGGTGAAATGCCTCAAGGGATGGCAGCTGAAGGTGAATCGACTCAAATTCCATGTAAAGGATCTGTGGCAAACGTGATTAATGAATTGATGGGAGGACTTCGTTCGGGAATGACTTATTTAGGTGTGGATAATTTAAAGGCTATGAGCGAAGCAGCACTTTTTATTCAGATGACTTCAAGTGGTATGAGCGAATCAAAACCCCACGGAGTGCGGTAATGCAAAAATTCTCTATTCTGTCTGAACTCTTTGGCAGCCTTCCAAATTTTTTTGATAATTTTAAAGAGATGGAAGATATTGTTTTAAGTTATCATAAACTTCGCGACAGAATTGGAAATAAAACAGAAGATCGAGAAAAAGCCCTTAAGAATTTAAAAGAAATCAGGGCCGAACTCTCATTGCCCTTTCTTAAAGGTTTCGAAAAATTTCTCGATGCCTCTTTGTCTCAATTATACGATGGAATAAATTTCAATGATAACGGTCATAACTTAAAAGAGCTCTCTAAAGATAATAATTTAGTCCTAGTTCCCAATCACCAATCGCATGCAGATTATGTGGCCATTAATTATGTCTTCTTTAAAAAATACCAATCACCGCTTTTTGTAGCTGGAGGAAATAATCTTAATATTTTTCCTATTGGACCTTTATTTAGACGCTCTGGTTGTTTTTTTATCAGACGCTCTTTTGCCAATGATATCCTCTATAAATTAACTCTGGAAGCTTATCTTCACTATATGCTATTAAAAGGGAACCCGATTGAATTTTTCTTTGAAGGGGGGCGCTCTCGCACAGGTAAATTATTGCCTCCAAGATATGGCCTCTATCAAATGTTAATTGAAGCGCATTCAGCAATTCCTAAAGAAAAAAGAAAGCCGCTGCAATTTATTCCCGTCTCAATAGTTCACGAGTATGTTCCAGAGCAAAAATCACTGGCCCGCGAACTCGATGGAGCTAAAAAATCTAAAGAAAGTGCAGCTCAGGTCTTTGGTTTAGTAAAACTTCTCTCTTACCAATTTGGAAATGTTCATATTAATTTGGGTAATCCTGTAATTGCTCCAGTTGCTCCTTTGAATTCTGGCGATTTGAAAGTGCTAACTCAAAAATTAGCTTTAGAGTGTTTTTTTGAAGTTGGTAAAAATATGCGAGTGACTCCCACATCACTGTTGGCGATGATTTTATTAGATGAACCTACAGGGGCCCTTAAGTGGGAAGAAATTCTAACCAAAGCCCGTCATATTATAGCTTATTGCCAAAAATTTCATGTACCCATTACTGATTCAATCACTCTTGATAATTTAGAAAAATCACTTGAGCGATCTATCGATATACTCATTGGTAACAAAAAAGTTGAAGTCATCGGCAATACCACAACTCAACATGTATTTTATTCTATTAAAGATGACTCGCGAAAAGAAATCCTTTATTTTAAAAATACTATTCTCCATCACTTTCTCATTCCTTGGATTGTCCACATGGGATGGGTTAATTTATTTGCGGGTCATATATCGACAGTTGAAGATTTGAAAAAATTCTTTATCAATCAAAGAAAACAACTCACTCATGAATTTTATCTTCCCACTGTAAAAGAAGTTTTATCTCTTACT
>CANFNL010000060.1 GCA_947448205.1 Bacteriovoracaceae bacterium | reverse complement strand
GAGAATTGGTTTTATTTTTCAACAATTTAATTTACTCCCTCGAATGAGTGCATTGGAAAATGTTGTCTTGCCATTAATGTATTCAAGGAAACCAGAAGGTGAAAGTTATGGTATTAGCCTTTTGGATCGAACTGGAATAAAAGATCGCTGCTTTCATCGACCTAATGAGCTCTCTGGTGGGCAACAACAAAGAGTAGCTATCGCTCGCTCACTTATCAATAAACCCCAAATGATTTTAGCTGATGAGCCTACTGGCAATTTGGATTCAGTAAGTGAAAAAGAAATTCTTGCTATTTTAAAAGAATTAAATGATCAAGGTATTACCGTTGTAATTGTCACTCACGAAGAAGAGGTTGGTCATCAGGCTAAGCGCCTAATCAGAATGCGAGATGGGGCCATCGTTTCAGATGAACGATTGGCTCCGCTTCCAATATTGCCTGTTGCTAAAAATAATGATGCACAGCTAGTAAAAAAAAATAACCTAAAAGGCACTAATATTTTTTTTGAATCTTTTGATAATTTAAAACTAGGATTTAGAGCATTAGCTTCAAATAAAGTCCGTACAGCTCTTTCAATGCTGGGAATTTTAATTGGTGTTGCGGCAGTGATTGCAATGCTTGCGATTGGGCGAGGTGCTCAAAAAGCAATTGAATCACAACTTTCCTCACTTGGATCAAATTTGCTAATTCTTCGTCCTGGCGCCGTTAGGGTGGGGGGGGTTGCGCAAGAAACTGGAGCGACTACAAGATTAAGTATAGAAGACGCTCAATTTATTAAAGAAAATTTATCGCTGATAAAATACACATCTCCTAATGTAAATGGTAGAGGGCAAGCTGCATTTCAAAATAAAAATTGGAGCACTTATATTGTAGGGGCAAGTCCCATTTATGCAAAAATTCACTCCCTTTCTCCGGATACAGGCCGATTTTTCACAGAAGCAGAAAATTTAAAACGAGCAAGAGTAGCCGTCATTGGTATGACAGTGGTGAGAGAACTTTTTGGCACCAACAATCCTATAGGTGAGATGATAAAAATTAATAAAGTTAATTTTCAAATTATTGGAGTTCTCCCCGAAAAAGGAGCGAGCACCTTTCGCGACCAAGATGATATTATTATTATTCCTACTTTAACAGCAATGCACAGGTTACTGGGAAAAGAATATATCGATAGTATTGATTTAGAGATTACCGATTCTAATCAATTAGATTTTGCCGAAGAAAAAATTATTTCGATGATGAATACCAGGCATAGAGTTGCTCTAGCACTCAGAGATACTGCCTTTGAAATAAGAAATATGGCAGAGATACAAGCTGCTGTTGCTCAAAGTTCTCAAACAATGTCACTATTGCTCTCTTCCATTGCCGCTATTTCTTTAGTTGTCGGTGGCATTGGAATCATGAATATTATGTTAGTCTCTGTAACTGAGCGGACTAGGGAAATTGGCTTACGTAAAGCTATTGGGGCCAAACGTTGGGATATTTTGGCACAATTTTTAGCGGAATCAATGGTGGTGAGTGCAGTGGGGGGATTTATGGGGATCGTGCTTGGGTGGCTGGTAACTTGGGGAATTGCCACTTTTGCAGGATGGAACACATCAATATCTCTATTTTCAATTCTCTTAGCTTTTTTCTTTTCTGCTTCGATTGGAATAATCTTTGGAATTTATCCTGCAAGGAAGGCATCACTGCTCAATCCCATCGATGCACTTAGACATGAATAAATAGTTAGACGGAGTTCCCTTTGGCAAAAAATAAAACTCAAAAGATTTGGATCGATGCAGATGCTTGTCCTAAGGCAGTTAAAGAAATAGTTTTTAAAGCATCATTTCGTTTAAATATTTCTCTCATACTTGTCGCAAATGCTTATCAATCAATTCCTCATAGTGAATTGATTAGATTAATTATAGTGGCAAAAGGAAGTGATATTGCTGATCAATATATAATTGATCATGTTGAGCTTCATGATTTAGTTATCACGGCCGATATCCCCTTGGCAGCCAAAGTGGTAGAGAAACTTGCCATAGCTATTAACCCTCGTGGTGAAATATACACGGAAGAAAATATTGGTGAAATTTTGTCGATGAGAGATTTTATGAAAGAGCTCAGAGATGGAGGAGCCATTACAGGAGGTCCTGCAGTCTTTGGACCTAAAGATGTTCAGCAATTTGCTAATTCTTTAAATAAAATTTTGACTTAGACTAATACCTTGCATTTGGGATCCTTCTATTCAAAGTGAAATTATTCAATTTTTAAATAGGTGAATAATAGTCAACTATTTTAAAATTAAAATGATCAAACTAGATTCAGAAAAGAATCATATAAAAATAATTAAATTTAATCAGAAAATGGTCGATAAATAAATAATATAAAAAAGAATATTAATTAAAAATGAATTTTTTTAAAAAAAATAAGAATATTATTTCCGTTTGGTCTCTAGTTTTTGCTTTGATTGCAGGAATAGTCGTAAATTATAATCATCAAATTGATTATCTGAAAAATAAATTTATTAAAGAGAAACATCTAGAAGCTCTGAGTGTTGCCGATTATATGGCTACACAATTTAATTACATCCATCAATTAATAAGATCTATCGGGACTTTTTCTAGCATTCGGGAAATTGATCGTTATGCTAAAAATTTCTCCGAAGAAAGTCGAAATTCTATAAGGCAGCTTTATCGATATGCCTTTTTAAACGTGGCACTTTCTGAAATCTATATAGTACCCAATAAAATTAATCCAGATGCTATTGACAGGGTAACTAACAAGAGCGAAGAGCCGATTTTGATGTTTGATGATTTTATTGCTGCTGATGAGGGTAAAAAAGAGAATGAATCGAAATTAGAGGAAGTAGAAATTGAAGAATATAGGCTACTCTCAACACAAATGGATTTTTTTAATGGCAAATACCCAACAATTAGTGATGTTAAGGAGAAAAAATTTCCAGTTATCTCAGGTAAGGAGGTCATTACCTGCGATAATTCTGAATTTACTCAAGAGTTGCTAAAAAAAGGAGATAATACACTAAGAAAAGGACTAGTGATTTCTACTCCTGTATATGATAAAAATGGAAAATTTCATGCAGCTATAACTGCTGTCATAAGAACTGCGGCCATGGCAAAGCAGTTGCCAAAAAGAAATTATTTCTTGTTTCTAAATAACGATGTCGGTTTTTACAATGATCCGTCAAAAGAGCTGTTGAATAATCTATCCCAAATTAAGAATAACCAAAAAGCAAATCTTATTTATTCTGAAAAAATTAAAGTTGCTATTGATGACGAAGCAGGGCAATGGCAACTAATCTCACTTGCATCTGATAATGACTTCTATTTTTCTTCCGAGGTAATTGCTCAGAAACGAAATGCTATTGTCCTATCGTTCATCCTCGTATTAGGAGGCTTTGGATTATCATTTTATTTTTTTAAAGGGAATATTCGTAAAGAAATGATTTTTGATATAGCTCATAGTTTGATGAATGATTCAGAGAAAATGGTTTCCATGGCCAAAGACTTAAAACAAAACTCTTCTGCTATAAATGATTCTATTATAAAACAGTCAACTTCTTCTACTGAAATTGCTGAGAGTGTAGAAGAGATTAATCAAACTGTTGAGTTAAATACTAATGTTGCTGGAGTTTTAAAAAAAATAAGTGAAAGAAGTAATTTAGAGTGCGAGCAAGGCAGGGAAAATTATTTGCAAATACAATCGTTTCTTAAGGAAATTCATGAGAGTGTAAATGAGATTAAATATACTGTTGAGAAATCTCAAAAAAATATTGATAAAGTTATTGATTTTCTAAGTCAAGTTGAGGATAAAACCAAAATCATAAATGAGATTGTTTTTCAGACTCGAATTCTTTCCTTTAATGCTGCAGTAGAAGCTGCACGAGCGGGGGATAAGGGAAGTGGGTTTGCTGTAGTTGCTGAGGAGGTTGGAAAATTAGCTCTGCTTTCTGGAGAAGCAGCAAAAGAAATTTCTCAGTTGTTGAGCACAGGAGTTCAAGGAACAAAAGATATTTTCAAAGAAATGAATAATTCCATTCAAGAAGCGGTTGTCAAAAGTAATTTAAAGATTGTTGAAGGTCAGAACTCTAGTAAGGAATTCTCTATTAAATTGCAAAATATTAGTGAAAGCACGGCAAAGATTTTTCATGAAATCTCAAACATAGAGGTCGCATTGCTAGAACAAAGTAAAGGAATTCAGCAAATAAACATCGCCGTGAAGATAAATTCTAATTCTATTCATGAAATCAATCCTAGGACTCAAGGTGTGGCGATAGCGGCAGCTAATGTTGAAGATTGTGCTCAAGAGCTTGATACCCATGTAGAGAGTTTAAAAAAACTTGTGTAATTATCGTTGGATTCATCACTTTCCTTCTAAGGTTCAACGATATCTTGAGTTGGATGGATGATTAAGCTAACCTTTGAACATGATCAATAATTTGACTATTTATTTTATTGGCTTTTTTTATGAAAAAATAGGCGCCAATAAAACATATGATGCCGCAAGCTAGAAATGTTGCTCTAAGGCCAAAGTGCTCTGCCAGAGAGCCCATGATAAGGCTGCCAAAAGGAGCGGTTCCAAACAAACCTAATGTTAAAAAACTTATTACTCTTCCTCTTTTATCATCCTCCACCAAAGTTTGAATAATCGTATTGGTAGAACTCATCTGTAACATCATACCCATGCCAGTCATAAAGACGGCCACGAGGACGTAGGGAAGCAGTTGAACTCTTGATAATACAATAAGAAAAGCTGCCATGGTTAAACCACCAAAAGCGACAATTCCCCCTAAATCAGGTGGTCCTTTTCGGTAGGCTAAATAGAGAGCTCCAACAAGTGAACCAAGGCCTGTACTGGCAGATAAATAACCCAGAGTATGAGCACCACCACCTGGAAGTGAGGCTGCTAAAGCTGGAAGTAGGTTAACAAAGGGAGTACCAAAAAAACTTATAAAGGCGATAAAGAGTATGACTGCTTTTATAGCAGGATTTTTAAAAGTTGAGAGGTATCCATCTTTAATATTTTCAATAATTTTATTAATATTTAAATGCCTCTTTTGAACTTTATCAACTTTAATTCTATAGAGCGCGATTATAACCGCAATGTAACTCAATCCATTTATAAGAAAGCACATCCCTTCACCGACAATCGCTATAGCTGCTCCGGCGATTGCTGGACCAATTAAACGTGTGAGGTTCACAATCGATGAATTTAGGGCTATGGCATTGGGAAGATCTTTTTTATTTTTTATCATTTGTATAACAAAAGATTGTCTTCCAGTAATATCAAAACAATTTATTAACCCAAGTGTAAAATTTAAGATAATAAGTTCAGTTAAATTAATTTTTCCTGTAAGGGTAAGTCCAGCTAAAATAAAAGCTTGTAGAGCGCTAAGGGATTGAGTCCAAAATAATAGCTTATGTCTATCGACATGATCCACGATAACTCCGGCAAAGAGTCCAAAAAGAAACATCGGTATTTGGGAAGCAAAACCTGAAGCTCCCAACCAAAAAGCAGAATGAGTTAATTTAAAAACAATCCAACTCATGGCCAATTGTTGCATCCATGTACCAATGAGGGAAACAAATTGACCGCTCAAATATATTTTGTAATTTTTATGTTTAAGGGCAGGAAAATTATTGAGTGCTTTTAACATTATACCTTTAAAAATAATCTCTCTACTATTGTTTGACAATAGGTGACTAAGGTTCTTTTAAAAGACTAACCAAATAGGGGCCTTCGTCAATAGCAATTGATTTAGAAAACGGAATTCGCATCTTGAATGATGGCGCATAAGTAACAAAAGTATGAAATTCACCATTTTCACCAGCTGGATCAATATCTTTAGGAAGTCTGTCTATGTAATTTTGATTAAATTCACAAGCAAGAAATGAATTATCCAATTTGTTGATAATTACACTTGTCACTAAGGCCTTATGACCTGTTTTAAAAAATTGATCGTTAATTTCTTCAGAGGATTTATGCCAAAGTGGGAATAGACCAGTCATGTTTAAAGGCTTGAGCATTTCTTCTTTGAAAAATTTATCCTCTTCCAAGTGACTATCTCCAAAAGAAACATGAAGTATCCCTTTTTTAGAAAACATCGCAAGAATTTTTCCAACATGGTCAATGTACTCCGTATTACTAGCGTCGGATTGAAGAAAAATTCTCTGCAAAGGCAGGTTGAGCATTTTGGCTTGATCTAAAATGAGAGAGTCGGGAACGCCATGAAATTTTACAGTGTTTTTTTCACGATCAAAAATTGAAATTAACCCAACAACTTCAAACTGGGGATCACTCTTTAACAAATGTAAGGCAAGGGCACTATTTTTTCCACCACTCCAAAAATGGAGGACTCTCTTTTTTTCATTGGGAATTTTATTCATTGTTGAACCTCGCATGGAGCGTTAATTTTTTTTCGTCAACATACCAATAAAAAAGTCATGTGCCGAGAAATTTTTTAAATTAACTTATGGTTTTAGTTTAAAAATTTAATGATAGAGTTAATAGCAAAGATTAATCGATAGATAATTGTCGATTTTTGTTAATTACTTAGTTAAAATTTCTCATGAAGTTTTTTATTATTATCTTTTTTACTTTATTTGCCTATCTCAATTATAGCATTGGCAATTTCTATTTTCGTGCTTTAAATATCTCGGGCTCAAGCTTGAAAATATCTTGGTTATTATATATTTTGGCTACGGTCACGATTATTGCCGCTCCAATTGTTTATCGTAAATATCCCCAAAAATATCCTGGTTTTTTTTATAATTCACTTCAATGGGTTGGGTACATATTTTTTGGTATTTATTCAGTGCTCGCTTTTTTTATGCTGATAGATCAAGTTGGTTTTTTTTTCTATCACCACTTAGGACATCCTGATAAAGAGAAGCAATCCCTCGTGCTTGTAGTTCTTGCTAATATAAGTTTTATCGTGACAATTGTCGTGTCTTGGGCCGGATATTTTAGCGCTACAAAAAATCCCGAATTAAAAAGAATTTCTATTCCAATTGAAAATCTTCCGGATGATTTTCATGGTATAACTATTTTGCAAATGAGTGATGTTCATGTCGGTCAAACCATTAAATCTAGATTTGTTAACAGTCTCGTTAAAATGAGCAATGAGCTATCCCCTGACATTGTGGTGTTAACGGGAGATTTAACTGATGGTGCCCATTCTGAATTGGCCCATGAACTGATAGATTTTAAAAAGATAAATGCACCTTTGGGTAAATTCATGATCCCTGGCAATCATGAATATTATTGGGGATTCGATAAATGGATTACACATTGGGAAGAGCTAGGGTTTGTACCTTTACTCAATGAACATAAAATAATTCAAAAAAATGATTCTCAAGTAATCATGGCAGGTGTTCATGACTATTCAGCTCATCGAATAAAGAAAACTTATCTTTCAAGTCCGAGCATGGCCATTAATAATGCCCCAGAAAATTTGGTGAAGATACTTTTGGCCCATCAGCCTAGGAGTGTTTATGAAGCTGCTCGAGTTGGATATGATTTGCAACTTTCTGGTCATACTCATTCTGGTCAATACTTTCCTTTTAATATTCTCATTTATCTTTTTCAGCCTTATGTAAAAGGATTGAGTCGTCATAAGAAAACATGGATCTATGTCAATCAGGGCACGGGCTATTGGGGACCACCAAATCGTTTTGGAGCACCACCTGAAGTAACTCTAATTGAACTCATTAAGGCAGATGTCGTTTTAAAAGAAAAGGCTTAGCTGTTGCAGGATCTGTTGGCCAATAATGCCTAGGATAGTCTCTTGCTAATTCTTTTAACATTGATGGGTATGTCTTAATCCAAAAACTTCGTAAATCTTGAGTGACTTGTAACGCTCGTTTATGTGGCCCTAAAAGTTTTAAAGTAAGTTTAATATTTCCTTTTGCCAACTTGGGAGTTTCAGTTAGACCGTAAAAATCTTGTATATATGACTCTAGCCATGGATCCATTGATTTTTCATAGTGAATAGGGATCAATCGCTTATCGCTGAGTTTGAAATTGAGTGGAAAATCTTTTTCTAAGTCATAAATATTTTCAGGATCAATTCTTGATTTCAAGCTTGAGAAATAATAAGCAGAAATATTATTTTTAACTTCATCTGAAATCGAGACTTGTCCTTGGAAAAAAGGGCACAATATTTCTTTTGGGTCAATCATCGTGACTTTAGCAGTGGTTAGATTCTTTAAGACCATTAGCCTTTCATACTCTTGGCTTTGGTGAAGATTGTTTAAAAATTTAAGAGCTTCTTCTGTAAGAATATTAACAATGACCTCATTGGATATTTGAGGGACTAACTTTGCTTCAGAAAGTATAATTTTTCCTAACATTAATCGCTCAACTTTCATTACACTTTGTTTTTTTTCGTCCCAGAGGTAGCTAATTTCTTCGCTCAAGGGAAATGGTGTTAAATCGTAAAGCCATTCTTCTTCAATTGGAATGATTTTGGTGACTTCATTTTTGTGATTTATATCCAAAACAATCCAAAGATAATGTCTAGGATCAAAGTGAGTACAGCTCTCTTTGTTTATTTTTAAAGTGTCTCCCTGTTTTGTAATGATCTCAAAATATTTCTCGCCTCGCGAACGTCCAATTCGATCTGAAAAACCAGTCAATATCATTTGCTCTAAACTTTTATGATGAGTCGCTCTCGCTGTTTGCTTGATTTTTAGACCAATTTGCTTAAGTAAGCGCATTCTGTTTCTTTTGTCTCGGCCATTGTCTAAATAAGAAATAAGGAAATTAACAACGTCCAAAAAATCTTGATCAGTGTGACAGTTGTGAGCTTCAACTAAAATCCGCGCCAATCTGGGATGAAAAGGGTGTTCAAGTATTTCAGCTCCAATCGGAGTAATATGTTTATTTTATCAATAGCATTTAAGGTTAGCAGTAGATCATTTGCATTAATCATTGCATCATCTGGAGGTGCCTGAAGCCATTGAAGATCGTTTAGAGAGTATCCAAACAGATGGGATGAGAGAAGAGTCAACTCACTTAAGTCACTTTTTTCAATTTCAGCCTTGGAATACTCAGGCCTTTGGTCAAAGTCTATTTGAGCATATATACGAAAACAAAATCCAGCTGCCTCGCGATTGGCGCGTCCCCCTCTTTGAATGGCTGAAGCCTTTGAAGTTTTAGTAATTTTAACTTCTTGAAGACCAGAATAGAAATTATAAGAACTTTCTTTTTGTAGTCCAGAATCAATAACAATTCGAATACCGGGAATTGTTATTGAACTTTCGGCAATATTTGTTGCTAGGATTATCTTTCTCTGGTTGGAAGCTTGTAATATTTGATCCTGTTCGGGTCCTGTCAAGTCACCATGGAGAACAAAGAGATTGAATTCATGAAATTGGCAAAGCGAAACAAGTAAAGCTTCAGCTTCTCTTATTTCTTTCATTCCTGGAAAAAAAACAAGTATATCTCCCAATAAATTTTGATCAATAATATTTTCTAATGCACTTTTTACTTTTTTAGCAAGCGGAGCCTGAATAATACTGGTTGTGTTGGGAAGGTACTCTAGCTTTAGAGGAAAGCGCGATAAATTTAGCTCCATCGTTTTTGTTATTTTTAGATCAAGAAAATTCTCTAAATAAGCAGAGTCAATGGTTGCCGACATAATCATCAATTTTAAATCAGTTAAATTGGCAATTCTTTTTTCGTTTTGTATTTTTAAAATAAAGCTTAGAGCTGCATCTGTACTTAAGTGGCGTTCATGAAATTCATCTAGGATAACAAGTTTCACTCCAACTAATGTTCTATTCTTGGCTAGAATTTTTAAGAATGTTCCCTCTGTGAGAAAAAGAACTTGAGTTTTCTCACTGACAGCCTGTTCATAACGAAAAATATAACCGACTCTTTCTCCAACTTTTTCTCCTAACTCATTTGCGACTTGTATGGCGGCAAGTTTAGCGGCCAATCGTCTTGGCTCGAGAATATAAATTTTTTCATTTCCTAAAATTTCTAAAAGAAATAGTGGAATGCGGGTCGTTTTTCCAGAACCTGGTGAAGCTTTGATTATAAAATTTGAAAAATTATTGAAATTTGAAATGATTTTATCTTTTAGTGAATCAATGGGGAGAGTGATATGAGAGTGCTTCATGATTAATTTCCAATTTAGCTATTGAGCTGCCCGCAAGCTGCAAGTATTTCATCTCCCTTTGTTGTCCTTAAAAATACCCTGAGCTTTTTTTCAACTAGCATCTCTTTAAAATTTTGAATTTTATCCTCTTTAGGTCTTTGATAATCTCCCCCCGGATAGGGGTTAAAGGGAATTATGTTTATAAGAGCCCGGCGATGGCCAAGTAAGGTTTGTAATGCTTTTGCATCTTCAGCGCGGTCATTGAGATTATCAATTAAAAGGTACTCATAAGTTATAAATTGTCGTTTCATTAATTTAATCTCATCGAGAATTGCAAATAATTGCTCAAGTGGGTATTGAGCATTAATGGGGATTAGTTTAGTTCTTTGATCATTAAAAGCAGAGTGTAGAGAGACTGCTAAATTGATTGGTGGAAGTAGGTTAAATTTTTTCAAGCCCGGTATAAATCCAGCAGTTGAAAGTGTTATTTGTCTTGGCCCCAAGGCATAAGCTTTTCTGTCTAAAAATAGTGATATGGCTTTTTGTACTTCTTCAAAATTATGGAGTGGTTCACCTTGCCCCATGAAAACAATATTTGGTGAAAAAGCCTCTTTGGAAATATTTTCTTCTAAATATTTTTTTAATACAAGATATTGTCCGGTTATTTCAAATGCTTTTAAATGTCGGCTGAGTCCCATAGTCCCAGTAAAGCAAAAACTGCAATTCATGGCACAGCCAACTTGGGATGAGAGACAAATAGTGTAGCGTTTGTGAAATGGAATTAAGACAGCTTCAACTTTTTTTCCGTCGGTAAATTTTAAAAGGAATTTTATAGTTCCATCACCAGATTTTTGAATTAGTGAAATTGCAGGAAGCTCAAGGCTAAAATATTTTTTTAAGGTATCCCAAGTGATTTTAGAAATAGTTTGAGATAATTTTTTTTTATATAACTCTTCAAAGATGGAATGGGCAAGATGTGGCGATAGGTCGTGCTCATTAAGAAATGCTTTTAATTCTTTATGGGAGACTCCATAAATAGAAGGCTGTTTTAATTCATTCACGCTACATTACCTTAATCTAAATAAAGCTGCACAATACGGCCACTCTTAGGCTCCACGCAATTGTTCGAATCCAATTAGTGTGTATTAAACTCTCAACTGCTTTTTGATCAAAACCGATGGATAATTGATTGTGAAGGGGAACACTGACAAAAAAGGTTGTGACCCAAATAATGAATAAGAGAAATCCGGTGCCTAAAAAGAGTGGATTTTTTCTTAAGGAAACATTGAAATAGAGCAATGCAAGATAAGTTGCTAATTCTAAGAGCATGGGAATAGCTATGACTAAAGCAGTTTTATTAACATGCTCAAGTTCATAAGCTACAAAAGCGTCTTTTCCTACCATAAGAAATAATGGATAGTGGATGATTTGTACAATCCAGATGACACCTAACATATAAGTACTGGCTATAAAATGAATGATAAAAAGTGTTCTGTTTTCCATCTTTTTAGTTTATCACAATGTAAGCCCTTGGGCTAAAATTAAATAATTACTTGGAATAAAATTTTGTTGATTGATATCCACTCCCACCATTTATCGAGAGAAGATCATTTACAATTTATTGTAGGCGTTCACAGCTTAGGTGTTCATCCCTGGCAATTACAAAGTGATATGACTAAAAGTGAATTTGATAAATTAAAAAAATTATTTTCGCCTAAGATTTTAGCAATCGGTGAATGTGGACTCGATAGAA
Organism: Bacteriovoracaceae bacterium; assembly: GCA_947448205.1. Lineage (GTDB taxonomy): Bacteria > Bdellovibrionota > Bacteriovoracia > Bacteriovoracales > Bacteriovoracaceae > Bacteriovorax. The sequence continues at coordinate 3,391 of CANFNL010000060.1, read as the reverse complement.
GAAGGCAGGGAATTATAGATATTTTATTGCAAGAAAAAGTATTGAAATGGCAAATGGATTGGGCTCAAGAAGTTAAGAGACCACTTATCATTCATTGTGTGCATGCCCATTCGGATCTTTTGAAAGTGCTCAAAGAGAGAAGTTATCGTGGAAAAATCCTGCTTCATGATTTTAGTGGAAATAGTGAGTTATTAAAATCCTATGCTCATTACGATGCATACTATTCTTTTGGCGCTAATTGGTTGAAGTTAACCCCTAATAAAAAAAATATTATTAAGCAGGTTGAGACAAGTAGGCTCTTTTTAGAAACGGATGATCAGCTAAAAATATCAATTAAAGAATTATACCAAGAAACTGCTTTTGTGTTAGGACTAGAATTAAAAAGATTAGAGGAAATGATTTTGCAAAATTTAGGGAATTTTTTTTCTGATCTCGATAATGTTAGTACCTCTGATATTATCAATAATTTGCGAGTCAGCTTTATCTCCTAAAATTTTTTTGATATCCACAAGCGGCGCTCTCCCATGGTGATTACCATTTCTTACTAAGAGATAAGCATAGGCATTATACTTTAAGCAATTGTAAGTGGCTTCAATTAAAGTTTTAAAATCACTATCTAAAAAAAAGCGACAGCGATTTTTAAAATCATTAGGGGAGTGAAGTCCCTCCTCTTTAAAGAAATAAGGGGGGTTGCTTACGATTAGGTCATAATAATTTTGGTATTCATTATTTAAAAGAGTTTGATAATTAATACCCATAAAATTAAAATTCTTTGGTCCTTGATCTTGCGATAACATTTCTACATTTCTTTGGAAATAGTCTCTGTAGACTTCTTGAATTTCTACAAAATCAATATTGGTTAAATCTTTTTGGTGGAGGGAGAGTTCCAGACCGATAATACCGCAACCCGCACAAAGATCGAGCACTTTCCAAGTGCTAAGATTAGCGCTATTTTTAATTAATTGAGCAACTTTTTGAGCTAAAAAAACCGAATCTAATGAAAAACGGTATTCTGAGGGCTGAAAGTAGTCATAAGTGTAAATTTCATTTTTGATCATTTGCTCATTATTATCTAAAATAAAGTGAAAATGATCCAGACAATTTGGAGGAAGAATTGAATTTAGAAAAAGCCTTATTAGGAGCTGGTTGCTTTTGGGGTGTAGAGTATATCCTAAATAAACTGCCAGGAGTCATTTCTACTGACGTGGGCTACTCAGGTGGAGTTGTGGAAAATCCAAACTACCCGATGGTTTGTACTGGCAATACTGGACATGCCGAAGTTGTTCTAGTCGAATTTAATCCAGAACTTATTTCTTATGAAAAATTGTTGGATTTCTTTTTTAGGCTTCATGATCCAACAACTCTCAATCGTCAACATAATGATATAGGGACTCAATACCGATCAGTGATTTTTTATTTTGATGAAAAACAAAAAGAGACGGCAAGATCAGTCATGAAAAAGGTAGAGGCAAGCGGAGTCTTTCAAAATCCCCTAGTGACTCAAATCCAAGAAGCGGGAGTTTATTATAGCGCAGAAGACTACCACCAAGATTATTTGATTAAAAATCCTAATGGATATATGTGCCACATACTAAGACCGCAATAGGAGAGCTATGATTGACTTACATTCCCTTTTTTTAGCTCAAAAAGAAAATCGATGGGTGGTTGCTAAAAGCAATGTTCATCAAAGAAAAGCTAAGCTTATAAGATTAAAAGAAGAAATTCTGACCAGGCGCGAGGATATCAAATTAGCTCTTCATAAAGATTTTAAAAAGCCCTATCCTGAAAGTGAGTTGACAGAAATTCATACCATTATGGATGAAATTAATTTTTCTCTCAAACACTTAAAAAGCTGGATGAGGGCCAAAAGGGTTTCTACCCCTATCACTTTATTTGGTGCACGCTCGGAAATTCACTATGAAGCTCGTGGAGTTGTTTTAGTACTCTCACCTTGGAATTATCCCTTTTCACTAATGATTAATCCTATTGTAGCAGCTATTGGTGCAGGAAATTGTATTATTGGCAGACCCTCGGAAAAAACACCATATACTGGATTAATTCTCAAAGAAATTATTGAAAGTATTTTTAATTCAAATGAAGTAGCTATTGTATTGGGTGAAGTTGATGTGGCAGAAAAGCTTCTCGAACTTCCCTTTGATCATATCTTTTTTACAGGCAGCACTGCTGTTGGAAGAAAAGTTATGATGGCCGCAGCGAAAAACTTAGCCACTGTAACACTTGAACTTGGTGGAAAGTCTCCAGTTATTATCGACCGTGAAGTGGATCTCATCGATGCTGTTTCTAAAATAGTTTGGGGTAAATATATAAATGGGGGACAAACTTGTGTAGCCCCAGATTATCTTTTAATTCCAGATGAGCAAAAGGATCAAATTTTAAAATTATTTAAAGAACAAATCTCAAATAATTATGGTGAAACTTCTGATGCTCGATTTAAAAATCCTGACTTTGCCAGACTCATTGATGCTGGCAGTTTTAAGCGACTAAGTGCCAAGATAGAAAATGAAAATAGACTTTTGGGTGATTCTAGTTTTGCTGATGACAATTATTTACCGCCAATTTTATTTGAGACAACTTTTGGCAGTCCAATTATGGAAGATGAAATATTTGGTCCAATTTTGCCAGTCATCACTTATAAAAAAATAGATGATGTTATTAAGTTTATTCAAGAAGGCCCTAAGCCTTTAGCACTTTATGTTTTTTCCAAAAATAAAAAATTTATTAATACTGTTTTAAATTCTACTACTTCAGGTGGTGCAGTCGTCAATCATGTCGTCCTTCACCTGGCTAACCCATGCTTACCTTTTGGTGGAGTTGGTGACTCTGGCCAGGGTAGTTATCACGGAGAGTTTGGCTTTAGGGCTTTTTCTCACGAGAAATCAGTATTACGCCAAAGCCCATTAACTTTAACTAAACTCTATTTTCCGCCATACTCAAGCTCATTGAGCAAAATGGCATTTAAATTATTGCGACTTTTTGAGTAGGAAATAAATGAACAAACTTGATAATTTTTTAATTGAATATTCAAAATCACATAAAAATAAGACAAATATACTTATCCATAATATTTGTGTGCCGGCAATTATGTTTAGTCTTATTGGATTAATAAAAGCATTGCCTGTGCCAGCTTACTGGCCATTATGGCTTGATTGGAGTTATTTTTTTATTATTGGTGCACTTATTTTTTATGCCAGCTTTAAAAGTTTAAATGTTTTTGTGGCAATGATCTTGTTTATTATTCCTCAAGTTTTGTTGTTAGAATTCTTAAAACCAAGATTTTTTCTTTTATGTTTATTCATTTTTATAGTCGCTTGGATTTTTCAATTTATTGGTCATAAGATTGAAGGAGCAAAACCTTCATTTTTTAAAGATT
>CANFNL010000059.1 GCA_947448205.1 Bacteriovoracaceae bacterium | reverse complement strand
GGTTTAAAAAATTATTCACCGTAAAAAAAATTTAATAAACTGTAGTTGAGCTTGGTGAGCGGACACATCCATTAATATTGGGTGTTTGGGTAATCGATCCTGCGCCATCATAAGTAGCAGTATTAACGAAAGCTTGTGCCGTAAAATCACGTGAAACTGCAGTTACAATTTTGCCATTAGCAAATCCGACATTTTTCGTAAAACTAAACCTAGCTGTTATTACTCCTGGAGTTATTGGCTGCCCTACGACTTGAGGAGAGAGCGTAAGCTGGACAGTGTTGAGCTTAGCCTTTGCTGGAGGTTCACCAGCAAACATCGTCCAATTATTACCATTTAGGGCAATTACACCGCCATTGCCTGAGCAAGTTCCAGATGGGCATTTTCTAATATCTGTTAGAGTTGCTGTTTCACGGGGGATATTCTTGAAATTTGCATTGCAATCTGCGGGCGTGACAAAGATACTTGCTATCATTGCAGTGGCTCGCGCTACATCGTTATCGGCCTGAGACTTTGTTGAGATATTTTTTTCAATCCTATTTGCTTGCATAACGATTGTAGTTAATACACCGATGCCAACAATGGCCATCAACGCCATAACGAGCGCCGATCCTTGTTTTTGCTTTGTTATTTTATGAATAAAAACTTTTATAGCTACCTCGTTAATACACCACTGTAGAATTCCAAGACTTAGGGCAACCAGCAACTGTTTGAGGAGTGCCATTATTTAGGATAACAGGTGCGCTAAAAGTTGCTACTTGCTTTTTAGTCGCCTGTCCTGTGTTTTGAGGTCTTGATTCAAATGTAACTGTTAACGAAGCCGTGGTAATAATCATTGTCGATGGCGCTATAACCACTTGAGGAGTTATCGTTATGGAGAGATCAAATACTCGAACTCTTCCCGTGGAACTTCCCGTATTATCCCAATCGGCCTGATTTTTAGTGAACTTAGCTATCGCCCCTGTACCGTGACAAGCACCAGAGCTGCAATTGTTTATTGACGTTGGAGTAGAGGTAGCGGCCGTTAATCCATAAAAATTAGCGTTACAATGAGAAGGAGTAGATATTGAAGCTTGAATTTCCGCTTTCATCTGAGAAATATCTGAATTAATCCTAGAGTCAGTAACGGTATTTGTTTGTGACTTCATTATCTGCATTGAAGTTAGAGCTACAATGCTTAGTATACCTGCCGCAATCATAACTTCAACGAGCGTAAATCCCTTGTTATTAAGTATCGATTTTATAAAAAATTCTCCTTAATTAGCAGCATATTTAAATTATAGCTTAGATTTTTTTTGATATTGGCTAATTTTCAGCTAAATAGAATATTTTTTCGAAATATCAAGTAATTAGCCTTATTGAAACCTAAACCCAGTCAGTTTATCTGATAATAAAGCTAGGCAACTAACCTGTGCACCTAGTCAAGCCTCAGGCTTATAATTATCTTCAATGGTGTCTTGAGAGAGTTTGGTCTTTTTTATTCCCCATTGCCAACGCGGTTTCTCTCCATAACGAAGACATACTATAAAGAGCCCTACTGTCACTAATGGAAGAGTTGCCAGCAACGAGAAATTTTGTATCTCTTTAGTAAAGTGTAATAACTTCATTAGCATTTTCACCGCCAAAGGAAAGCCTATAAAAAGAGCTGAGACAGTCCATCCTTGCCAGGTAATTGGGGTCCAGCCCCAGCCATAGGTTTTACGACGAAACCAAAGATTACTTTTCATATATTATTTCTGGATAAGATTTTCATTGATGCCGAAGAAAAATAACTGTCGTGTTTTATTAGCAGAGAGATAGGTATTATTTTTAACTAATAGAGCAGTAAAATTTGTAGAGGCATTCGCCTCTACAATAATAAATAGCAGAATCAAACATAGTATTTTTTTCATTAATGTAGTTGCACCGATACAGCTTTTGAAACTCCCGGCTCCTGCATAGTTACACCGTAAAGAGTGTCATTTAACTCCATCGTCTTCTTATTGTGAGTAATTAGAATAAATTGCGAGTCAGAACTCATCTCTCTTAAAAGCTCGTTAAAACGACCGACGTTAGCATCATCGAGAGGAGCATCGACCTCATCTAGTAAACAGAATGGGGCTGGCTTAACTAAGAAGATAGAGAAAATTAAACTTACTGCAGTCATGGCCTTCTCACCACCTGACATAAGATTAATGTTCTGCATTTTCTTACCCGGAGGTTGCGCAACAATTTCGATACCACATTCGGCATCTTCAATATTACCAACAATCTTAAGATCAGCAGATCCACCACCGAAAATAATTGGGAATACTTTTTGAAAACGGCTATTAACTTCATCATAAGCCGCTTGGAAGCGCGCCTTAGATTTTTCATCAATATGTGCAATTGCTTTTTGTAAATCTTCCAATGAAGATTTAAGCTCAGCATCTTGAACCTTAAGGAAGTCTGCCCGAAGTTTTTGACGATCGTAGTCTTCAATTGCTTGCCAGTTAATATCCCCTAAGCGACCAAATTCTAATTTATAGTTTTTAAGTTTATCAGAGCACTCTTTAAGATCTTGTCCGTAGCGACGAACAAATTCAAAGTCTTTAGCATCGATTTCTTTTTGTCCATCTTCTGTTTCCATCCAGAACATAGAATTTACATCCTTAAGCTCTTGATAATCACTATCATTGTACTCAAGGAATTTTCCAATAACAGCACGAAGGTTGATTTGATATTTTTCAAAGATATTGCGAATATTTTGCTCTTCTTCGACAATATATTGTGAATTTTTAACTTCAAGCTCAGAAATTTCTCTCTGATGTTTATTGATAGTTGCCGTAATTGTTTTAACTTCATCTTCGCGATCTTTCATAGAAAGTAGAAGTTGTCCTAGGCTATCTTTTAGAAGATTTAGGACATCTTCTTTATCGCTAAGAATAATTGAAGATTCCTTATTGCTTCTTTCAAGTTCTTCAAGTTCAGAAATAATTTGATTGATTTCAATATTGTAGTTAGCAACTAACGTTTTATTGGACTCAAGTCGCTGACTTAATCGCTCGATCTGACCATTTAAATCTTCAATCTGTGAATTTAAGCTCTTTAGGGTTGATTCAAACGAGCGGGCTTCCACTTGCTTTTTAAGCAACTCTGAACGCTCTTCTTCGTAAGTGGACTTTTGGATTTCCACTTCCTCTTGAAGCTCATCACAGCGCATCGTTTTATCGGCAAGTGTTGATGTAAACTCTTCTTTCTTACGAGAGAGCTTCTCTTCCGATTCAATCATATCTAGTCGAGATTTTGAAATTTCTTGTTTTCTATTTTTTAAGATTTCTAGGCGTGTAAAGCCTGATTCAAAACTTGATAACTTGGCATCTAGAGCTGACTTCTTGGCCTGAAACTGAGCACGTGCTTCAGCTGCCTGATCACGAAGATTATCAAATTCTGTTTTTTGTTCTTCTAAAATAGTTCTTTGGTTGTTTGAATTTTCTTCAAGAGCGGCTACTTCAGTTTGAAGGCTTGCTACGATAATTTTTAACTCTTCAATTTTATTGTTTCTAGCAACAAAACCCTGTGCTTCATCAGTTGTCGTTTGGATTGAAACCAACTTAGCACCTGAGAGATTTGATATTTTTCGATTTCCATCGATAGAAGCAATGGCCTTAAAACGAATATCAGCTGAAAGTGTAGCCATTGAGTCAGCAGACAGCTGGCTTGCTATAAAATAGCCATCCAAGAAGGCTGCCATTTTATTTTTAACATCACTATCTATTTCCAAAATATCGGAAAGGCTTACTAGGTCATCACCTAAAGTAAGTTTCAAGCGAGAAATAGTTTCCTCTGATAATTTATCTGCATTAGTCATTTTTAAGTAGTCAAGATTTTTTTCATTAGATTCAATCCAAGAAAAAAGATCGGAATCACTGGTTGCTGTCGCAACTAATGTTTCCATAAAATCAGAAAGTAATGCTTGCACAGATTTTGTGTATTTTTCTTCACACTTAATTAGTGTTCCTAAAAGTGCAAATCCTTCTGAATGTACATTGAGGAATGCCGAAATCCCTTCTTTTTTTCCTTCGAGGGATTTATTAATTTCAATAAGTGAATGAAGTTTTGATTCTGTTTGAATTAAAATCTTCGATCGGGCTTGATATTTCTGCTCCAAATCCTTTACCGAAATGTTCGCTTCATCGATTTTTGCTCTTAAAACTAATTCCTTATCCTTAAGTTCCAGCGCTACTTTATCAGCAACAGCAACCGCTTCTCTTTCGGCAACAATCTGTGTATTCACTCCAGAGTATTGAACTTCAAGAGCCTCAATTTCTTTTGTTAAATCTGAAAGTGAAGCTGCATATTCTTCTAGGCGGGAGGTATTTCTAAAAAGCTCTTGATCTATTTTTGTAAAAGCTTCTTTTTCTGAATCAATTTCATCTTTTAAATCGTTAAAACTTTGTGTTTTAAATTCTAACTCTTCTTTTAAGTGCTCAACTTTTTCTTCCAATAAAGCAAAGTCGTTATCTTCTTCACCTTTTTTCTCCCAAAGCTCTAATTCCACTTGTAGAGTTTCCAATTTCTCTAGTCGCCCTGTAAGTTCAAGATTAACACTGGCAATTTCGCCTTCTCTCGTTTCGATAAGTTTTTCTTTTTCTGATTGAGTTTTACAGAGGTAAACGAGACGTTCCTCAGCTCCAGCAAGTTCTTTTGAAAGAGTATTGTATTCTTTTTGGAGCTCTTCAATTTTAGAAGTCTCTTCATCTTTTCTAAAACGCTCTTCTTCCAGCCCAATTTCAATGATGCTTTTTTTAGCAGAAAGATTATCAATTTCTTCCCCGCGTGCATCGACGATAGTTTTTCCTTCTTTATAATTTTTAAGAAGATCAAATTCTTTATGAGAGTGAACAACTAAATCATATTTCTCAACTTTTTGTTTTAGATCGCGAGCACGTTCAGCTTTTTCAGCTTGCTTTTCAAGTGCCTTTAAGTTTTTTTCAATTTCTTGTTGAAGATCATTAAGGCGAGCAAGGTTTTGCTCTGTTTGCTCAATTTTTTTAAGTGATTCTTTCTTGCGAACTTTAAATTTAGTTATACCGGCAACTTCTTCAATCATCACTCTACGTTCTTCTGGCTTTTGATTTACCAAACGGTGGATTTCACCTTGAGCAATAATCGAATATGATTTTGCTCCGGCCCCAGTATCCATAAAGACTTCTTGAATGTCTCGTAAACGACAAGGAACATCGTTTATGCGGTATTCTGTTTCGCCATTTCTGTAAAGTTTTCTGGTTAATTGAATTTCCGTTGGACTTAATACTTGGTGCCCGACGTGAATATGTTTTCCCTCATCGTTTTCCAATACGAGTGAGACTTCGGCAAATGCAGCAGGAGTATATTTAGATGAACCGGCGAAAATAACATCTTTCATGGTTGCCCCACGTAAGTGCTTTGCCGACTGCTCGCCCATTACCCAAAAAAGAGCATCGACGACGTTGGATTTACCACATCCGTTAGGCCCTACGATCCCAGTAATCCCTTCATCGAAATGAATGACTGTGCGATCTTTGAAAGATTTGAAACCTTGGAGAATTAGTCTTTTTAACTTCACAAGCGCGTCCTTTGCTGTGTGTTGTTTATATTGTGTGTGCCTCTTAAAAGCCTCATAAATGTGTCATAAAAGCTACAAAGAGTATATGAGAAAAACTTAAGTTAAGAGAATGTAAGAGTGGTTTTTCAGAGGGAAAATAGTGAAAATTGTTGGGCTTGAGACACGAAGCTTCAAGCCCGGCATTTAAAAATTTATTTATGTTTACAAATCTGGGCTAAAGCCTCTTTTACTTTTGCCTCTTTGGGAGCTAAATCTCCTAAAGCCAGTATTCCCACTAATCTCTTTTGTCGATTAACCACGGGCATTCGACGCACTTGATTCTCCCCCATGTTTTTAGCCACTTCTTCGGTATTTTGATCATCATAGCAATAGAGAACTTTTTTAGACATAACTTCTCTAATTTTTGTAGCTTTAGGATCTTTACCTGCAGCAATGGCCCTGACAGCAATATCGCGATCTGTAATCATTCCAATCAATTTGTCATTTTCACTAACTGGCATTACACCAAAATCCCCATCGCGCATTTTTTGAGCAGCTAAATTTAAATTCATATCTGGATTGGCGATTTCTACTTTTTTGCTCATACAGTCTCTCACTAACATGGCGGGCTCCTTGTTTGATTGTTTAATGTTAATTTTGCAATTTTAGTACCGCTTATAAAAATTAATGCGAAAGATTTTGCTCTAAATTAGCACTTTGTGTTGGATAACTAGATTTTTTTATCGGGTTACGAACCAGGCTTGCTATCTCTTTTATTTGTCCTTCATTCAAAGTCTCTTTTTCTAAAAGAACTTTGGCGTATTTTCTTAGAAGAAGTTCATTGGCAACTAATACTTTTGTAGCATTTAAAGCTGCACTTTGAACTAAAGCTCTAAGCTCTCTGTCGATTTCATGGGCGGTAACATCGCTATAATTTCTCGTCTTTGGGCCATAATCAATATCCCCTAAAAGTAGGGAGTGTGTCGGTTTTTCAAATACCACATCTCCTAAATGTTGGCCCATTCCATAACGAGTGATTGCAGCCCAGGCAATATCAGTAGCCTTGTCCAAATCATCTGCCGCTCCCGTTGAGAGATGGTGAAATATTAATTTCTCAGAAGCTCTACCACCTAAAAGCACTGCCATTTTTTTTTCTAATTCATCTTTGGTCATAAGAAATCTCTCTTCCGTAGGCCTTTGAATCGTGTAACCAAGTGTTCCGACTCCTCTGGGGATAATTGAAATTTTATGAATAGAATCTTGAAGCGAAAGTGCCATGGCAACAATAGCATGACCCATTTCATGATATGCTACAACTTCTCTTTCAAATTTATTAATTAGTCTATTTTTCTTTTCTAAGCCTGCTAACATTCTCTCAATTGCTTCTGTGAAATCATTTTCATTAACTGATTCTGCATTTCTTCTTACTGCAACCAAAGAGGCTTCGTTAACTAAATTAGCTAAGTCTGCTCCGGTAAATCCTGGAGTAAGAGCAGCTATTTTTTGTAAATCTACTTCACTAGCTAGTTTTGTTTTTTTGACATGTAATTTTAATATGGCCGTGCGTCCACTAATATCTGGCTTGTCTACTAAGACTTGTCGATCGAATCTGCCAGAGCGAAGCAGAGCTGGATCTAGGATTTCGGGCCTATTGGTTGCTGCCAGCAGAACAATTCCAGAGCGAGAATCAAATCCATCAAGCTCTGCTAATAATTGATTAAGGGTTTGCTCTTTTTCATCGTTTCCTTGTAAGCCTGACACCATTCTCACCTTTCCAAGAGCATCGAGTTCATCGATAAAAATTATACAAGGTGCTTTGCTTTTGGCCTGTAAAAAAAGATCGCGTACTCGAGCAGCACCCACTCCAACAAACATTTCGACAAATTCTGCCCCATTGGTGGAAAAAAAGGGAACTCCTGCCTCACCGGCCACAGCTTTAGCAATGAGTGTTTTACCTGTCCCTGGAGGCCCCACCAATAAAACGCCTTTGGGCATTCTTCCTCCGAGACGTTCAAATTTTTTAGGATCTTTTAAAAACTCAACTATTTCTTTTAATTCAGATTCGGCTTCATCAACTCCAGCAACATCGCTAAAAGTAATTTTCGTATCTGTTTCCACAAAGATTTTTGCTTTGCTCTTCCCGACAGACATCATGCCACTTTGTAAACCTCCACTAACTTTTCGTGCAAGAAATCCCCAGAGAGCAAACATAATAAAAATCGGCAACATCCACGATAATAGATCCGTGAAAAAAGTATTTTTATTTTTCATGGAATATTTAATTCCATAGCTTTTAAATTTATCAGCAATAATAGGATCGACTCGATTAGTGCGAACGAAATGAGCTTTTTCACCATCGGTTTTTACTTGGGCAGTCATTTCTTTTTCGGATAAAACAACTTCCTTGATAGCTCCATTAGCGAGCAAGGATTCAAATTCACTGTATGGAATTTCTCTAATTTTTAAATCTTGATTTATATAATCGCGAGTAATAGCGGCAAAAATTAAAATGATGAAGACATACCAAAAAAAGCTAGATCGAGATGGTTTTTCCATGGCAAAAATCCTCACTTGTGTTTCATATTGAGTAACACAAGCAAGACTAAAGCCGAAATAAATTTCTTGGGATTGAAAAATGGTCGGAGCGAGAGGATTCGAACCTCCGACCCTCTGCTCCCAAAGCAGATGCGCTACCAAACTGCGCTACGCTCCGACATAGAAAGAATCCAAAAGATAGACAACTTTTATATTTTAAAAAGGACGTGTTGGCAACGGAATTTAGCTTCGATTCAAGAAAAACTTTTGAGCAAAACCAGCCGCTAAAGAACGATGGGAATTTTTGTTTTTCCAATCATTCAGCTCGGATAGGCTTAATTCTCCCTCCGCCTCAGAAGGAATAAACACAGGGTCGTAACCAAAACCAGCTGAGCCACGATAACTATGGCCAATACTGCCATTGAGTCTGCCTTCAAAATAAAAAATCTCTTTGGGATTTAAGTAAACACATAATACGCAAATAAAATAAGCCTCGCGCTCTTTTTTACCTTCCATTTTTTTAAGCAACAAATGGGCCCGGTCACTATCGCTTAAGCCCTCGCCTCCAAACCTAGCAGAATAAATTCCTAATTCCTGTGGCAATGCTAAAACATTTAATCCTGAATCATCGGCAAGCACTGGTGTTTTGAATTCTTGGTAATAGGCTTCAGCTTTTAATAAGGCATTGGCAAAGTATGTTGAACCATCCTCTATGACTTCTAATTTTTTGCTAGCGGCCCTGATGCTTATCACCTTAGAGTCAAAGAGTTCCGCAAACTCAGATGCCTTATGTGCGTTGCCTGAGGCAAGGATGAGATCTAACATTTCAGTGCCTCTATTTGCTTATCAAAAACAGTATTCAAACAGATTTTGGCGCACTCTAAAAGCGCCATTAATTGATCGTGAGAAAAAGGATGACCTTCTGCCGTTCCTTGGACTTCTACAAATTTGCCAGATTTTGTCATCACGACATTCATATCAGTTTCACAACTAGAATCTTCTTCGTAATTTAAATCAGCAATCACCTTTCCTTCTTTGGTGACACCGACACTAATAGCTGCCAGTTGCTCACTAAGTGGATTTTCTTTTATCGCCCCCTCATCCATTAATTTTTTTATGGCAATAGAAAGGGCTACATAGGCTCCTGAAATTGAAGTTGTGCGAGTTCCCCCATCTGCAACCATTACGTCGCAATCAATTTGAATTGTTCGTTCACCTACTTTTTTTAAATCAATAATTGAACGCAATGATCTACCAATTAGTCTTTGGATTTCTTGAGTTCTTCCACTCGCTCCGTTTCGTTCTCGCTTGTTGCGGGAATGAGTGGCAGATGGAAGCATTGAGTACTCAGCGGTAAGCCAGCCTTCACCTTTGCCCTTTAAAAAAGGTGGAACACCTTCATCAATTGTAACTGTGACATAGACTTTTGTATTTCCACATTCAACTACAACTGAGCCCTTGGCGTAAGGATTTGGGTTAATCGTGTATTTAATATTGCGTGGAGCAGTTCTTTGAATTAAGTCAGACGATGATGACATTGTTTTTCCTTTGAGTTAAAAGGGAGATAACTTTTTTTATTAATGAATCATAAACTGTATAGCAATTAAAAACAATGCTCCAAAAACACTTTAAAACTATTAATTCGACACAAATTTATCTCAAAGAAAATCTCGATAAATTATTATGCCAAGACAGTGAAATAATTATTTCCTGCTCTGAGCAGACTGATGGGGTTGGTAGAAAAGGAAATAGCTGGGACAATTATTCAAATAGTTTGGCTCTCTCCTTTACCATCAAACCTACTTCCATCCCTTCTTTAACGCCAATTGAAATTGGACTCTTAACTATTTCGTTTTTAAAAGAAAAATATAAAAAATCACTTTTTGCAAAATGGCCTAATGATTTACTGACAGCTGAAGGCAAAAAATGTGGCGGAATTCTTTGCCAATACTACAATGAAAGCATTGTTGTCGTTGGACTTGGTTTAAATCTTGGAAAAATCTCTAGCTCAGCTAAGGGCCAATACCCTCACGGTTTGGGCAGTGTAGATCAAAGCTTAGAGCTGCAGGAATTTGATCATGAAAAAATTTCAATGGAAATTTATCAATTTTTTCTTAGCCATCGCCTAAGTCCTGAAAACATAAAAAAAGAATTTAATCTTTCTTGTTTTCATATAAATAAAAAAGTTTTGCTGATAGAGGATGAAAAAGAATTCATTGGTATTTTCAAAGGACTAGGTGAAAACGGCGAAGCAATCGTTGAAATCGATTCGATTGATACCAAGTTTCTCTCGAGCTCTTTGAGAATTTTAAATTAGTGTTGTACCGAATCTGAAATTTCTTTAATTTCTTGACGAATAAGATTCTCAGCTAAATCGGGAATCACTTCCCATGCAACTTTCTCAGCACTTTGACGGCAAAATTCCTTTACCATTTCTTCAATCATAGGACGAAGCGAGAGCTTTAATTTTTCTATAATTTCGTCTTGATTAAGATGACTTGATAATTCTAATACCGGCTGATCTATAGGTGTTTCTTCATCACTGTGAAGATACAACTCACTTTCTCTAAAAGCATTAAAGGAATCAGTTAAATCAGCAGTGACTTCATCTAATCTCGCCTCAGCGATATCACTTTGCTCTTCAGATTTTCTTGGAATCACTTCATCTACAGCCCAAAATGTTTCTGGTGATAAGTCATGATCCAACTCATTTAATAAGTTTCTATTTAGATCTTCTGGTAGCTCAAAGCTTGGATCAGTGGCATTATGATCAACACCCTCAAAAGATTCCAAGGGATCGGAATCCAATACTAATTCAACCGTTGATTCCTCGATGATAGGAGGAAAAGTTTTTTGATACTTATCTTCTAGAGAAGATCCATGAGAAAAACCCCAGCCTTCAATTTCACTTGTTAGAGGATCAAGGGTTCCTCCATTATGGGCTACATCCATACTATCGCTTATTTCGCTTTTATCGATCGAATGAACTACCGGCGCATCAACTTTCCACATATCGATGTTATCCGACTTAGACATAGATTTTTCATTAACTTTAACTTTGTCTTTTTTTGCCACCGGTGAATGTGACTTTCTCTCTTCAAGTAAATCTCGGCACTTTTTTATAAATTTACTGCTTTCAAATGGCTTTACAATTTTATCCGTAATACCACATTCATCAAATTGAGTCTCATCAACTGAATCAAATGTTCCAAGCATCACAATAATCGGCGCTGAAGGCATTGCTGAATTTATTTTCTTTGAAAGTTCATAGCCTGATTGGCTATCTGATAAATTAAAATCTAACAAGATAAGATCGAAATGATTTGTTTGAATTTTTTTTAGCAATTCAGCTTCATTTAAACATTCAACCAAATCATAGCCACTGTTGGCCAGAGTAATGCCAATTACCTTTTGAATAGTTAAACTATCATCTGCTACTAAAACTCTTGAAGTCATTTACAAATCCTCTTGATATTATTCTCAACTAAAAGAACTTCTTAATCAATCCTATTTTTAATTGAAGTCCTACTCTTTTACTCTCTTATTAGAATTGCAAAACTAAACCTGATTGATTATCGAGATTGCCACGATCATTTGCAAGCTTCATCAGCTCTTTGAGAAAATCTACCTCATTTTCGCGATTTTTTTCTAACGTGTACTTTATCTCACTTTCTTCAAGCCTGGCATAAACCCCATCAGTTAATAATAGTACCATGTCACCAGTCACTAATTTTAATTCTCTGGCCTGAAAATGAAGATTTTCAAATAAGCCGATTCCACTCATTGGAGCTGTGTGAAGATAGTTTGGAAAATAATCACGACTAATGCTTTTTATTGAATCAGGAATTATCTCTAGACTCAGATGCCCTTTACGATAGAAATAGGCGGCACAATTTCCTGTTGACACTAATGTTAGAATATTTTCAGCCATCGCCCCACAAACGATTGAAGCACCACCTCGATTACTAACACTCTTATTTTCATTATCTTTGGTCATTGTTTGGTGAGCGAGGTGAAAAGCATTAATCAATGCATTTCCTTCCAGTAAATACTTATGGCTGTAATAAAATGGTAAAGTAGAATCTGGGTCTCTAGCAATTTTTGTATAAGAGCGCTTAAGCGTATCTCGTATTATTAATGCCGCTCTGTCACCTATATTCGAGCCACCAAACCCATCAATAACCATAAAAAGGTTATTCACCAAATCGGCATCGACAAGATCTTCATTCAAATTAAGATGGGGCCCTTGATGCGTTTGTAGTCCATAACTTTTTAATTCAATCATACTTATTCCAGGTAATCTTTTAATTTATCCGTGGCTTTCCGATAATAATCGCTATCAACTGGTGATATCTGCTGTACTTCCTGAAATTTTTCTTTAGCATCTGGAAATAAGCTTAGTGACTCTGAAATAATAGCTTCTCGATAAATTTTTCGTGCTTTATTGGTCAGATTTTCTTTGATTTCTACTGTCTGGTTGAGGGCCTCAATATTCGAAGGCTCAATTTTTAAAATTTGCAAATAGACCTCATAAGCCCCCTTCAAATCTTGTCCTTCCAATAATGATTTTGCTTTCCCGCTTAATGGAGAAACTGCACTACTTATTTCATCGCGGCAAGTTTTGAGCATTTCAGAGGCTTCTTTGGTGAGATCCTCGTCCATATCTTTTACTTTTAAGAAGTCTTCCAACTTTCCTATCGCCTTATACCATTCCTTTTGTAAAAAAAATGTTTTGCCTGGTTTTAATTTTTCTACTCTATCTTCTCGAGCTTTTTTATTTGAGGCTTCTTCCAGCTCTTTTTTGGTTTTTTCTTTTTGCCAATCCTCAAGTTCAAGCTTCAAGCGAGTCACTTCAAGATTTTCTGGATCCAATTTAGCAATTTCATTAAAAACCTCTTGAGCTAGTTCTGCTCTGCGGTCTTTTACATATACCGAAGCTGTTGCTAAAAGTTCTTTTATTTTAATCCGTTTTTCAGCTGCATTTTGTTCTGCCACTCGCTTTTTTTCCTGATCTTCAAGTTTACTTAAGCCCTCTTTTGACCAGGAGATAAATGACGCTAAGTTTGAATTAAAATTAGGATCTACACTTGCAATTTTTTGAAACTCCTCAAGTGCTTCTCGATAATACCCACTTTCGAAGTGTTTTTTTCCAATTTCATATCGCGCCGATAAAGCTCTTTTTTCTTCATCAGATAATCTCTTGCCACTGGCTTTATTGGTATTGGATTTATCTTCAACTTTACTACTTGCTCTCTTTTGCTTACTTGAACTATTGCTGGCACTCGGCTTGGGATTATCATCGCCAAACATAACCCATGCAAGAGCTAAACCGACTAGAGCATAAATTGCTTTCTTTCTCTTTTGCTCGTCTTTCCATATTCTTTTTATTATGGATTTTTCGGGCTCTGCTTCTGATACAATTCCACCAAGAGCATCGAGCTGCTCGCCAATTTCAGCTTCAACTTCAACAACCTCTTCAACTTCAACTGTTTGGTAATCATCGACTGCCATTAATCGAGAATTTTCTTCCTGTAGAAATTCTGAATTAAATTTAACCGTAAAAGAGACCCCTCCAATAACAAATTCATCGTTATGACTTAAAGTTGCTCGGTTTATTCGATCTCCGTTTAAAATGGTTCCATTTGAAGAATTTAAATCTTCAAGTGTAACCATAATATTATTTTTAGTTATAACTGCATGAACTGTAGAAACTTCTGTATCATTCAAAACAATCTGGCACTTGGCCGGATCACGGCCAATAAATGTTTTTACAGACTCAATTAAATATCTATCATAAGGAGCAGTTTCTCCAAAAAGTTCTAGTTGAACTTTTGAAAAAGACTCCATTACTTTTGTACTCTCATCCACATTGTCGATATTTTCTAACGAGTAAGACTCGTTATCTTCTACAGAATCATCACTTATTCCGAGAGCAGCCTCAGCATTTTCGGTCGCCTCTAAATCACTCGCATATTCAACGTCATCATCGTTTTTCCCAGGTGCATCGAAAGCTTCAAAATCAGATGGACTTTCCATTTCTCCATCGGTGGCTACCTCTGAGTTAGGCTCTTCGTTTGAGGTATCTAGGGAAGAATCAAACTCCGTAGTTAAATCCTGATTTTTACTTCCAAAGGATTGAAGTTGAGAGCTTTGAGGAATTGAGGCAACTGGTTTGATTTCAACCGTTGCGGCAGCAGAGGGTGCTGAAGAAAAAGTATTTTCTTTGGTAGCCACTAGGTCATCGAGCAGCTCAATTGTTAAAGTAAAATGAGAAATTGCAAGGGTGTCACCATTGGCGAGTTCTGCTTTTTCAAACTCTTCACCGTTAAATAAACAAATATTTTCTTTAGATGTTTTTTCAACAAACCATCTTCTACTTTTATGAATTATTCGAACATGCTCTCGAGAGACTTGTTTATCATCGAGCACCACATGACAATCTTTTGATCGTCCGATCAAAAAAATAGTTTCTGAATAATCAATAGCGAGAACGTCTTTGCCTAAATCAATTCTTTGGCTCAGCTGATTTCGCTTCGAAACACTTAATTTCACCTTTCTCTAATCCTAGTTCAGATTCAATTGCACTTATAGATAGCATGGCATTTTTATACCGTTCATCATCTGGATAATTTTGTATTAACTGAACAACGCTACAATATGAAACAATTGCAGCCTGTAATTTTTTTGAATCCTGTTCCTGCCTACCCTTCACTAAATTTTTTCTAATATCATCATCAAGATTTTGCTTAGCCTTTGAAAGGTAAAAACTTGCGTGGCCATCATTGGGACTCAAAAGCAATGCTAGTCGAAAATCCTCCATTGCCCGAAAGTAATTTCCTTCGCTAAATTCCCTTCGTCCACTATGGATATAATTATCCAACTTTTTTTTTGCTTCTGCATCATCAGGTGCTTTTCTTTTGGTAATTGGTATATTTAAATCTTTTTCAAAATCATTTGCAGCCCCATTATTATGTGAACCAGACTGTTTTGGTGCATCATCATTTTGAAATAAAACGAATAGAATAACAATTACTACACCACCCAAAATTAACATTTTGGGACCACCACTTTTTTCCTCGGGCTTTTTTCTTTTAGCACTTATCGATTCTGTTACCTGAAAGCCAGTAGATTTATTTGAACTTTTTGCTTTATTTGGTTTATTTATTTCTTTAGTAATCGTCGGTAAGCCATTTCCATTTATCAAAGAAATTTCATTAGCTAAAACTTCTATAACATTGTATTTAAATACAGTTTGGCCAATTACGATCTT
>CANFNL010000058.1 GCA_947448205.1 Bacteriovoracaceae bacterium | reverse complement strand
TATTTTTTTCATTACAACCTAACCAAATTTGATAACACAATAATTTTTCTTTCCTTTTCTAACTACCAAGCATGTTTCACTGGCTAAGTTAGTCTCATTCAAGACTAATGCTAGGTCATTTACACTATCATTATTTAGGTAAACACCTTTTTGTTCTACTGACCTTTTTGCTTCGCCTTTACTACTAAAAAGTGGAGTCAATGCCAATAAATCGAGAAAGGAGAGACCAGCAGCAAGTGTTTCTCGCTTAAGTTCAACTGAAGGCACGTCTCTAAAAATAGCAAAAAGGTCTTTATCTTTTAAATCAGCAATCTTTTCACCAAAGAATATTCTGGTTGCACTAAGGGCAGATTCAACTCCAGCGTCACCATGAACAGTTTTAACAACTTCTTTGGCTAACGTTTTTTGAGCTTCACGCAAATGGGGCTCAGAAATTGTTTTTTGCTCCAATGCACTTATTTCATCTAATGTTAGAAAGGTAAAATATTTAAGATACTTAATAACAGAGGCATCCTCTGAATTAAGTAAGTATTGATACATTTGGTAAGGTGAGGTCATCTCAGGATCGAGATAAATAGCAGTGCCTCCTTCAGATTTTCCAAATTTATTTCCTTGGGCATCGGTCACAAGCGGAATAACAATTCCATAAACCTGCTTGCTATCCATTTTACGAGCAAGGTCGATTCCTGCGGTAATATTTCCCCATTGATCACTTCCGCCTAATTGCAAAACTACATCGTGCTCTTTGGCCAGAAATCTAAAATCATAAGCTTGCAGCATTTGGTATGTGAATTCAGTAAAACTGATTCCTACTTCTGAGTTTATTCTATTTTTCACAGATTCTTTAGCAAGCATTTCTGTTACACGAAAACGTTTTCCAACGTCACGAAGAAACTCTATGAAAGAAAATTTTCCCATCCAATCGTAATTATTCACCATAACCGCGCTATTTTTCCCGCAGTTAAAATCGAGAATTTTTTGAAATTGTTTTTTAAAAGCTTCAATATTCGTTTGAATAATATCTTCAGTTAGCAAAACGCGCTCTGTATTTTTTCCAGAGGGATCCCCAATCATACCAGTTGCACCTCCGAGAACTATATAGGGTGTATGGCCGGCCATTTGAAATCTCTTCATTGTGATAATGCAGAAGAGATTTCCAATTTGCATCGATTTTGCCGTTGGATCGTAACCAATGTAAAATGAGATCTTTTTGTTATTTAATATTTGGGGTAATTCTTCGCTAGAGGTAGCTTCAATAAGTCCGCGCTCAACCAGTTCTTGAAAGAAATTCATTATGATCCCTTATAGAAATAAAAGTTTATTTTTTTAAGATTATGACAGAGAAAATGAATGATGACTACTATTGAGGGCCATTTGAATAAGCTTCTAAATCGGCTATAAGCCGATCAAGCTGCTTTGAGTAAAGCTCTAAAGTAAGGTTATCAGCAACAATTTGTTTGCGAGCAAGGTCTTCTCTATCTGAGCGCACCGCTTGAAAGCGAGCCATGAAGCCGCTATAAGCATAATCAATTCCCTCTTGATCTTTTGCTCCCAAAGCATTGATGAGCTGAATGGCATTTGTTTGCTTGTTGTCAATGTCACTTTCTTCTACATTGGCAAAAGCAGAAGAGATTAGAGCTAATAGACAAATATAAAAAATAAGTGGGGCAGCTATCAATTTCATTTCGGCTCCAATGTCTAAGTCTTAATCATCTGACTAAAACTTGGACTCTCTAAGTATTTAAAACAGATGAGTTAAGTTGTTTTTACCAGGTATGCTAGTCATTTAGCATAATCCCTGCCAAAATGTTTAAATGACGATTATTTTTTATGATGGAGATTGTGGCCTTTGTCAGCGCTCAATTTCCTTTTTAAGTCATGCTGATAAAACAAAGAAATTATTATTTGCACCTCTCAACGGAGTTACTTATAAGCTGTACTTTAAAAAAGACTTAAAAGTTTTAAGTTCAGTGATTGTTTATTCTAATGAGAAAATTTATGAAAAAAGTTCAGCAGTGTTTGAACTTTGCAAGTTACTCCCAGGAGTGTATCAACTTTTATTAGTTTTTAAGTTGATACCACCCTTTATCCTCGACAAAGTTTATGACCAAATTGCGGCTCGACGCTCTCGAGTTTCCTGTGTGTTATTCTCAAGAGATGAGCGTTTTTTGAATTAAATTTTCTCTATATAAGAGTCGCTTGGCATTTTCTCTGTTTTATCAATTTCAACTTCATAATTATTATCTTCTAATACTGAAGATACCCACGCCTTGCTAACTACTTTTTTTCTAATTGCAACTGGCTTATTTCGGCTTGGTCTTGCGGCCAGACTCGGATCATATTCATATTGAACAACATTGAGTCTATCTCCAATTTTTAGACTAGGTCCTAGATATTTTACTCGATAAGATTTGGTTTCTACTAATTTGCCTTCCACTCCTTTATTGGCAATATTTTGCTTAGCCGAACTACAGCCAACTAGAGTTAAAGCACACGCCATTACCACCATTTTTTTCACTTGAAGCCTCCATTTTTTGCTATATCGCTCTTGTTGACACTTTTTGCCAGCCTAAGTAACTTAATATCTAACTTATGCCCAATGAATTTCGTTATCAAGTCGGATTGCGTGAATAATTAAAAATTAAACTTTAGTAAGGAAAAGGCTATGAGTAAGATAATTAAATTGAAAGTCAATGGTATGCATTGCAACGGTTGTGCTAACAAAATAAAGACTACTTTGGAGCAATTAAATGCTGATCAAAAAGTCGAAGTCAATATTTCAACAGGTGAAGTAAAAGTCGAGTTTAATAACAAAAAAGCAAGTCTTTCTGATATTAAAGCGGGAATAATCTCTTCAGGGTTTTCAGTGGAGAGTTTTGAGATTGAATAAGGTTTATAAAATCGAGGGAATGACTTGCGCTAGTTGCGTTCAAATTATTGAAGATAATGCAAAAAAAATGTCAGGAGTTGATTCAATAATAGTTAATTTTGCTACAGAGAAGGCGGAGTTAATTTTTAAAGATGATTTTGATGAATCCCTTTTTTTTAATTTGATGATCAAATTAGGTTACCGCGCGGTTGATCAAAATCAAAATGCTGGATTAGAAAATAAAATTTTTCTAGATTCAAATTTCTATAAATCATTATTCTCAATTTTTGTAGGGATTATTTCCATGGCATTGTCCATGGGAGCGTTTAGTGAAGTTATAGAGCATACTACAAATAATTATATTCAGTTTGGTCTTGCAACTTTTATTATTTTCTTTTTTGGTAAAATCTATTTGCGTGCGGTTTATTATTTTTTGAAATCCTTTAGTGGAAATATGAATACACTTATTGGTTTGGGGATTATGAGTGCTTATACTTATAGCGTAGCTCTCATGACTTTAAAAAATCACGGTCTTGTTTATTTTGAAGCGATTCCCTTTATTATTGGCTTTACTTATTTGGGACATTTCTTAGAGAGTAAAGCCAAAACTAAAGCGAGAAGTGCTTTGAGTTCTTTATATAAAATGCAAATTAAATTTGCAGCTAAAATGATTGATGGAATAGAGGTAAGTACTGCAGTCATTGAATTAAAAGTTGGTGATATAATACGACTTCGTCCAGGAGATAAAATTCCACTTGATGGTGAAGTTATCGAAGGAGTTACTCACACAGATGAATCAATGATTTCGGGTGAATCAGATGCTGTTGTTAAGCAAGTAGGAGATTTAGTTCTTGCTGGTAGTTTAAATTTAGATGGATCAATTAAAATAAAAGTGAAGCAGGAAATTCATCAAACTTATATTTCTAATATAGTTGCCTTTGTAGAAGCCGCTCAGATGAAAAAAGCACCAATTCAAAAATATGCAGATAATGTCGTGCGCTTATTTGTTCCAGTGCTCATTTTTATCGCTAGTTTGACTTTTGTTGTTTGGTGGTTTTTAAATCTGGACAATAGAAGTTATCAAGCTTTCTCCCATATGATTTCAGTTTTTCTTATTGCTTGTCCATGTGCATTGGGATTAGCTGTTCCAATGGCCGTAATGCTAGGTACGACTGAAGCTTCTAAGGCCGGTCTATTGATTAGCGGTGGAGATGTCATTGAGAAGGGGGCAAAGATAGACATTGTGGTCTTTGATAAAACCGGAACACTTACTCAAGGACAACCTAAGGTCGTAGATGTCATTTACAATGGTGATCAAGAAGAGTTTTATAAAATAGTTGGAAGTGTAGTGCAATATTCTACCCATCCACTTTCAAAAGCAATTTATAAATTTATTGAATCCAAAAAATGTAAAATATCAGATCCTGATAAATTTAAAGATATACCAGGAGCTGGCTTCATCAGCGAAATTGAAGGAAAAAAAATCATTGTAGGTAGTGCTCAATTTTTAAAAAGTGAGAATATTTCTTTAATTGAGTCTGAGCTCATTGGAAGTTTAGTCTATGTCAGTATAGATCAAAAATATTGTGGACTTTTTGTAATCGCCGATTCGATTAAAGTCGATGCTAAACAAACAATTAAGCAGTTATTGGACTTGGGATTAGAAGTTTGGATGGTCTCAGGGGATAATCAAAAGATCGCCAAAAAAATTGCCGATGAACTTGGTATTATTAATGTCATGAGCGAAGTAGCACCTGAAGATAAAGCTCATTTTATATTAAAGCTACAAAGCAATGGAAAAAATGTGGCGATGGTTGGAGATGGTATAAACGATGCTCCAGCTTTAAGTAGTTCTAATCTATCTATGGCAATGTCCAGTGGTTCAGATGTTGCTATTGAGGCTTCTGATGTGATCATCCTAGATGGAAAACTTGAAAGTGTTGTAGCATTTTTTAAAATTTCACGTAAAACGATGAGTATTATTAAGCAAAATCTTTTCTTTTCATTTATCTACAACTTGCTTTGTATTCCATTAGCCGCAGGTGCATTTTATCCAGTTTTTAAATTATCTTTGTCACCAATGTGGGCTAGTTTGGCAATGTCACTTTCAAGCTTATCGGTAATTTTAAGTTCCCTTAGACTTAAAAAATCGATATAATTTTTTATATGAATAATCATTTAGCTAATCAAGAAAAAAAATTCGCTTCTATTTTATCCTTAACATTTGGTTTTATATTACTCTGTTTTAAATTTTATGCCTATCACATCACTAGTTCTCAGTCAATTTTCTCAGATGCCCTTGAGAGTATTGTTAATGTCGTTGCCGGAGTAATTACTGTCGGAGTCATTATTGTTGCCGCTAAACCTGCCGATGAAGATCATCCTTATGGGCATGGAAAAATTGAAAGTATTGCTTCTACTTTTGAAGGTGGAGCTATTTTATTGGCCGGAATTCTAATTGTTATTCAAGCAGTACAAGTTTTTTTTCACGGATCTCAAATTAATCAAATTGATTCAGGATTACTAATTGTTGTTGGTGCAGGTGCCATCAATGGTGCTTTAGGTATTTATCTTTACACAAGGGGAAAACGTTTTCACTCTGAAGCCCTCAAATCATCAGGGATGCACCTTTTGACTGATACCATGACCAGTATCGGGGTTGTCGTTGGGTTATTATTAGTTAAATATACTGGAATGAGTTGGATAGATCCAATTGTAGCAGCGCTTTTTGGAGGCATGCTTGTTTTTACTGGCGCCAAGGTTCTTGTTCGTTCAGGAAATATTTTAGTTGATGCTCACGATGTTGAAACCATGCAAGTCATTGCTAAACTTTTTCATAAACATTATAGGCCAGGTGTCATTCAAATACACTTTACTCGCGTAATAAGAAGTGGAAGTTATCATCACATTGATTGCCACATGGTTATACCTGAGTTCTGGACTGTCTTGGAGGCGCATGATTTTAGTGAGTCATTTGAAAAGAATATTTTAGCAGATTACCCAGTAGGGGGGGAATTGCATATTCACCACGATCCTTGTCGAAAAGCTTTTTGTGAATCTTGTGAACTAGATAGGTGCCCAATAAGACAAAATCTTTTCAAAGTCAGAAGAGAGTTAAGTTTTGAAGAAATTACGGGGCCAATGACTGTGTACTAAGTTATTTTTTTTGAGCTTTATTATTAATAGCAGCTTCGTACTGCTTGAGGATATCAACATCAATTTCGGCAGCTGGAATAGACTTAATTGATTTCATCGAGTTTTTCATTTCTTCACAAGAATGAATTCCCCCATCGCCATTAATAGGACGATTGCGCCCGCCTTCTTTTATCCAGGTAATCTCATTATTGCAAAATTTACAGCGTGCCATTTTAATCCTTTTTCCTATACAAAATTCTGCTTCTTAGGGCAAAATAGGAATGTTGATTATAACAAGGGAATACCATGCTAGATATTAAATTCATCAGAGAAAATTCTGACATTGTTAAAAATGCCTGCAAACTTAAAAATATTGCGCTCGACATCGATGCACTATTGTCATTGGATAAAGAACTAGTTTCGTTAAAGACCGAAGAGCAAAACTTACTAACACAAAAAAATGCCATAACCTCGAAGATTCCTAAGGCAACTTCTGAAGAAAGACCAAAGTTAATTGCGGAGTCAAAAGCTTTAGATGAAAATGCCAAAAATTTAAAGCCAAGATCTGATGAAATCGAGGAGAAATTAAAAGGGTTAATGTACTTAGTTCCCCAAATTCCTTCGCCAAAAGCCCCACTGGGAAAAGATGACAGCGATAACATTGAAGTCAAAAAATTTGGAACTCTTCCAAAATTTGATTTTACTCCGCTAGATCATGTCCAACTCCTCGAAAAACATAACTGGGCCGATTTCGAGCGAATTGCAAAAGTTTCTGGATCTCGCTCATATTCACTAAAGAATGAAATGGTGTTAGTAGAAATGGCCATGCACAGACTTGCCATGGAAAAATTGATGGCAAAAGGTTTTAACCTGGTCTCTGTTCCGGCGTTTGCTCGGGAAGAAGCTCTTTTTGGTACAGGACATTTTCCAACTGGAAGGGATCAAGCCTATTTTGTTCCTGAGCATAATCTCTACTTAACTGGAACAGCTGAAGTTCAAATCAATTCACTCCATGCCGGAGAGATCTTAAAAGAAGCTGAACTGCCTATTCTTTATGCTGGGTATTCACCATGTTTTAGAAGTGAAGCTGGTTCATATGGGCGAGATGTTCGAGGTTTAGTTCGTGTCCACCAATTTATGAAAGTTGAACAATTTGTTATTTGTAAAAACGATGCGGCCGAATCAGAAAAGTGGCATCAAGTTCTGCTTGAAACTTCTGAAGAAATTGTTCAAGACTTAGAACTGCCTTATAGAATTGTCGAGTGTTGCACTGGAGATATGGGAACGGGAAAAGTTCGCATGTACGACGTGGAGGCCTGGGTTCCGTCTGAACAAAAATACCGAGAGACACATAGTTGCTCTGCCTTACATGACTGGCAAGCGAGACGAACGCAAACACGTTATAGAGATGCTGATAACAAAGTTCAATTTGTTCACACTCTCAATAATACCGCTATTGCGACTCCTAGAATTCTCGTACCATTCTTGGAAAATCATCAACAAAAAGACGGGACCATTAGAATTCCTGAAAAACTAAGACCATATTTAAGTGGCATTTCGGTTTTAGGAAAAGCTTAAATATAATCGAAGGGATTTTCATACTGCAGCGACAACATCTTTTTGGATTTGTCGTTGCTGATTTGAGTGGGATTATCTGTTTTTGCCAAGTCAGTAAATTGGGGAGCCACAAGATTTAGTTTTTTTGACATATAAGTATAATAATTTTTTTTAAAAATTCGCAAATTGCTTACTAAATTAAAATCTTCACCAATTAAATCGAATTCAATAATTTTACAAAGAGCAGCTAAACAATCTTTTTGCGACACTAGATGTAAGTATTCATCCCCAGAGGTTATTCCCAGCTTGCCAGCTAAAAAATAAACTGGGTGGCGTTTTTGTCCATACAAACCGCCTGGTCTTATAATGCTAAGGTTGGAAAAATTCTTTTTTAAATAGTTTTCTGCCTCTCTTAAAACGAGAGCATTTTTTGAACTTGAATCAAAGGGAGATTTTTCTGTGACATGACCCTGGTTTTTTCCATAAACAGAAGTTGAACTTATAAATATAATTTTGGTTATTTTATTAATTTTTTTAAAGAAATTTTCAACCTCTTGTAGACCTAACGGGGGAATGGTGTAAATCAGTGTGTCACATTGCCAAATTTTCTCTGGAATAGGTCCGCATGTGATATCAAAGAGAATTTCATTTTTTTGTGGAGTAGTCGTTGTACTAATGACATTTAGACCTTGCCCACGTAATTTTTCAACAAGTGGAAGCCCCAACCAACCACAACCTATAATTCCTATCATCCCTATTTTTCCTTAATGGTGCCACTAGACATTTGGTTTCGCACCTGCAAAATAGTATATACCATTGGCTAAGCCTTATTAGGAGTTTTTATGAAAATAGTTTTAGTCGCTCTGTTGGCGACACTTTCACTTAATGTCTTTGCTTTTAATGATCCAAAAGTTGGGGGAACTGTTTCTGTTGCTAAAGATTTAGAAAAATCTCTTAATCCCAACGGAGTGCTTTTTATTATTGCTAAAAAAGCAGGACCAGATTCTAATCCAGGAGATCACTCGCCACCGGTTGCTGTCTTAAAAATTGAGCACCCTAAATTTCCCCAGGCTTTTGTACTTACTCCCCGTAATGTAATGATGGTAGGAACTGAATTCACTGGTCCGCTTCATGTAATTGCTCGCTATTCTCAAAGTGGAGATGCGCTCGATAGAAAGGGAGCGTTGGAAGGCTTCGATGCTCAATTTCCCTCAACTGAAATGGGAAATAAAAATCTAAAAATAGTTTTAAAAGCCTTACTTAAGTAGTGGAAGATTTTTCGCTATTTCCTAAAGGAGAAGAGTGGGGGACGGGAGATGAAGCGCTTGATTTAAAGTTAACCAACTCTCTAAAAGAGACTTGGATTTTTTTAAGTCTAGAGAGTATTTATAATTTTTATAGTTATGGGATGAATATTAAGGCACGGACTTATAATCCTGCCTTACCCCTAACAATAGAATTAGTCACGAAAGCCTTACTTTTTTATTTCTTACCAGAAGAATTTAATGATCATCTTTTTAAAAAAATAAAGGGAAGATATTTTTTAAAAAATAAAGTGATTCTTAATTTAAGCATAGTCTCTGAGATGAAATTAGCACTAAGTCTGAATCATAAATACCGCTATAAAGACCAAATTGATTTATACTTAACTCGTCAAAAAAACTTAGAGAGAAATCCATTTGTTAAATATGAGCTAAAAAAATCACCATATGATTTTTCAGCTAAAATAATTTTTAAAGAATTTCGTTTGTACTTACAAGGCTTAGGGAAATTTGAAAATTATGGAGATGAGTTGTTTATTAACTTAAAGGTAGAAAACCGGCTCTTAGAAATTCCTAATCTATGTACTATCTGGTTTGATAATGAACATCTCTATGTATTAGAAAATATCTCAGCAAGTTTGTAAATTTATGAATGTTTACTTTATTCAGCAAATGAATCATCGTACTGAACATTGTGATAAACTTTTGAAACGTCATCATCACTTTCGAGTAAATCGACAAGCTTAGTAATTATTTTAAAAGTTTCTTTATCAATTTCTTTAAAGGTTAAAGGTACGCGCTCCAGACCTGCTTCATCGGCAGTTACTTTCAATTCATCAAGTTTATGTTGAATAGCTCCAAATGCTTCCATCGGTCCTGTGACAGTATAATAGCCATCTTCTAAGACGACATCTTCTGCTCCCGCATCGATCATATCCATAGTGAAGTCGTCTTCAATTAATTTTCCTTCGGGAATTTCAAAAACGGCTTTTCTTTCAAAAACAAATTGTAAGCATCCAGTTGTTCCAAGTGAGCCGCCACATTTATTAAAAAAGTTGCGAATGTTAGCTACAGTTCTGGTGCCATTATTAGTTGAAGCTTCTACGAAAATGGCAACACCATTTGGCCCATAGCCTTCGTAAGCGATATCAGCATAGCCTTCGTCCTCGTTGCCGAGACCTTTTTTTATAGCACGGTCGATATTGTCTTTAGGAACATTATATTTTCGGCATCTTTCTAATGAAATACGAAGCATGAAGTTACTTTCGATTTCTTCGCCACCATTTTTAACTGCTTTTGTGACTTCGCGAAGGCATTTTGTGTACATTAAAGAGCGAATCTTATCTTGATCGCCTTTTTTTTCTTTAATATTGTTCCACTTACGTCCCATATGCTCTTCCCGTGTTCATTATTGATTTGTTTTTAAAATTTATCATTTTAGAACAAATTTGACTAGGTTATAGCCGCATTTTTTAATCGTGAGGGGTCGTTTGATCAAATTTATCATAGTCAATTATGCGAGTACCATCAACTTGGCGATGAAGAATATCAACGAAGCGGTGGTTAACCAAAATATCTTGAGTCGTATAATTGTGCATATCGTGAATAGTTTGAGAAAAGGTTCCATCAGTTCCATTAAAAAGGACGTAAAACTCATAATTTAATTTTTTGATTTCCGCTTCAGATTTCTCATAAAAAGGACTCTCGCTATCGATAGTATGAAAAACACTCCAGCTTAGTGAAAAGAGTGGTGAATAGCTCTTTTGAAGTTTTAATTGAGCAAACCGAACAATATGTAAGCCTTCAGGAGAAATGGTAGGATAAGTATAATGTAGTTCCACCTTGGCCGATATTATTTGGTTAGAGCGTGCATTAGCTATTCTAAACATCAGCACATTTTTGCTATCAAATTTAGTAATCAATAAGCTTTTAGAGTAGAGGATTTTTGCTGAAGGTTTTGAAAACTTGGCAAAAACTAATCCGGTAGTTAAAGCTAAAAACATTACCCCCGTCATAATCTCTAAAACAACTATGATATTTCCATAGAGATTTTGGGGAGCAATTGTTCCATAGCCAACAGTAGAGAAGGTCTGCACACTAAAGAAAAAGGCATTTTTTATATTGTGGGCTGAAGCTGTAATGCTTCCAGAATCAACTAAGTATAAGAAAGCAAAAAGTAAGTTAATGCTTAGGTAAAGAAAAATATAAATCAGAAATAACTTAGTCCAGCTGGTTCGTAAAAAATGATGGTAGAGGTCTTTATGACTACCTTCTGGAGAATTTTTTTTTATAATTTTTATTGGCCGCTGTTTATCCATTCTTAATTTAAACCTAGGTACTCATCAAAAGATTTTTCTACATCAATAATTGTTCCATCAGGTTGAATATCGATAATTCTATTGGCAACTGTTTGGACAAACTCGTGGTCATGACAGGCAAAAATGATAGCGGAGTCATATTTTTTTAAGCCTTCATTGACTGAGGTTATACTTTCAAGATCCAAATGGTTGGTTGGGCCATCCATGATGAGAACATTGGGTGCTTCGAGCATCATCTTAGAGAGCATCATTCTTACTTTTTCACCCCCAGAGAGAACATTAGTTTTTTTCAAGGCTTCTTCCCCTGAAAAGAGCATGCGCCCTAAAAAACCTCTGACAAATGATTCGTCTTTATCTTCAGAGAAATCGCGAAGCCAGTCGACAAGATTGTATTTTCCCTCGACAAATAAACTAGAATTATCTGCTGGGAAATAAGATCTTTGAGCCGTTACCCCCCAATTAACTTGTCCCACATCAGGCTTAGTTACTCCAGCAAGAACATCCATGAGTGCGCCACAAGCTTGGTCTGATCCCAATAGAACGATCTTGTCTGATTTTCTAAGCTGGAATGAAATATTTTTTAAAAGGACTTTTCCATCAATAGATTTTGAAATTTTTTCTACGTTAAGAACATCTTTACCAATCTCTTTTTTAGCCTTGAAGTGAACAAAAGGATATTTTCTGGTAGAAGGCTGAATATCCTCAAGGGTAATTTTATCTAGCATTTTTTGTCTTGAAGTCGCTTGTTTTGACTTTGAAGCATTGGCTGAAAAACGAGCAATAAAGTCTTTAAGTTCTTGCATTTTTTCTTCAGTCTTTTTATTTTGATTAGACTTTAATGTCATTGCTAACTGGGATGATTGATACCAAAAATCATAATTTCCTGGATAGATTTTAATTTTCCCAAAGTCGATATCTGCCATATGTGTACACACTTTATTTAAAAAGTGACGATCGTGGGAGACAACTATAACTGTGTTATCAAAACCCGCAAGGAAGTTTTCTAACCAATGAATGGCTTTCATATCTAAGTGGTTGGTTGGCTCATCTAATAAAAGGATATCTGGTTTACCAAAAAGAGCTTGGGCCAATAGTACTTTAACTTTTTCACTTCCATTGAGCTCATTCATTTTTCGCGTGAGAAGCTCTTCTTTTATTCCTAAGCCAGAAAGTAGTGTTGCCGCTTCTGATTCTGCTTCCCAACCATTCATTTCACCAAATTGTGCCTCAAGATCAG
Source organism: Bacteriovoracaceae bacterium (assembly GCA_947448205.1). Taxonomy (GTDB): domain Bacteria; phylum Bdellovibrionota; class Bacteriovoracia; order Bacteriovoracales; family Bacteriovoracaceae; genus Bacteriovorax. The sequence goes on along the minus strand of CANFNL010000058.1, from coordinate 3,060 downwards.
CTGCTCTTAGTCCGTCGTCATCAGAAAAATCTTCCTTGGCATATAAAGCATCTTTTTCTTCCATGATTTCTAAAAGTTTTTTATTCCCCATTATAACAACTTTCAATACTTCAATTTCATCAAAGAGAAAGTGATCCTGCTTTAAAATAGAGAGCCGCTGACCCGGAGTAATAAAAATATTTCCTGTTGTACTTGGAATCTCGCCTGATAAAATTTTAAGGAATGTTGATTTTCCTGCACCGTTAGCACCAATAAGCCCGTAACAGTTTCCCGGGGAAAATTTAATATCTACTTCATCAAAAAGTTTACGTGCTCCATAACGAAGTCCAATATTTTGGCAAATAATCATAAAATGTTCCTAAAGTCCGAAGTTACTTATTTTTGTATCTTTCCTTTTAGAACGAATGAGAGTAAATGTCAGGGCTTTTTCCAGCAGATTTTCAGTTAGTTGATGAAGAGGGATAGAAAACATGGCTAGACGAGGCATTTTTTGAGGGTTAAACAAAAAGAACAAATATAAGCATTACGACTCAGGGGGTTGATCCTATGAGCTACGAATTTGTTCCAAGACAAGAATCTGCAAGGCTGGCGGTCGAGCGGGCCCGAAAAATTGTGAAAGATAACAATGAAATGATCGCAAAACTCAAAGAAGAGTCAAATATCCAAGTAGAAGAGTTGGACACTTTTTTAGAAGTTTCAAATTTTTCTTACGAAGACTCTTATGCTTTTGATCTTTATAAAATAAAATCAACTAATGGATATAGTGATTTTTTTAAAGATATCTTTGGAGGCTTTTAGAGTTATCCATTAAAGTAATTAGAAAGGAGTTTTAAGTGAGTAAGGTGAAAAAAAATAAATCAAACCCAAAAAGCCATTTAACCCCAGAAGAAAAAAAATTGGGAAAAAATCATATTTATATTTTAATTGGCATGATCGTTATCGGATTAGTGGCCGGTCTTTATTACATGCAGTAACCGTATTTAATATTATTTCAAAAAGGACATTAAATGAGTCTAATAAAAGTAGGCCAGCGCTACATGAGCGAGACTGAGCCAGAACTAGGCTTGGGAATAATATCTCATGTTGAATCCAAAATCCTAAAGATTAGTTTTCCCGCCAGCAAGACTGAAAGAACCTATGGAGCCAAAGGAGCTCCTATTAAGCGAGTCATATTTATGGCCGGGGATGAAATCTCCAAAAGAGGAGGCGAGAAATATATTGTCGACTCACTCAATCTTAATGAAGAAGAAGGACTAGTGACTTATATCATTAGCGATAATATTTGCATTGATGAAAGAGAACTCTCTGATTCAATTACTTTTAATAAACCCGAAGAAAGGCTTTTTAATGGCACTGTCGATATTGCCTCCTTATTTAATTTGCGTTTTAAAACCTTAAGTTTTAAAAATAAAATGACTCAAAGTTCAGTTAGGGGGTTCATTGGTGGAAGAATGGCGCTACTGCCCCATCAGTTTTTTGTAGCTCACCAAATTGCCGAGCGGCCTATTCCAAGAGTACTGCTGGCCGATGAAGTCGGACTTGGTAAAACGATTGAGGCTGGACTAGCTCTTCATCATTTGATTCTCAGTGAAAGAGTTAAGCGCGCTTTAATAGTCGTGCCAGACTCACTTGTTTATCAATGGTTCGTGGAAATGCTTCGCAAGTTTAGCTTATCTTTTACAACCCTCAATCAAGAGACTCATTTAGAACCAGAAACAAATCCCTTTCTCGATAATGACTTTGTCATTGTCAATATCGGTTTACTAAAAGGTGCCCCAATGGCCCTTGAGATGTTGAGTCACGCCTCTTGGGATGTTATGATTGTCGATGAAGCTCACCAATTAAAATGGTCCCTTGAAAAAGTGTCAACAGAATACCAGATAGTTGAACGAATCGCTAAAAAATCAAATGGACTGCTTCTATTGACTGCCACTCCAGAGCAACTGGGACTAGAAGGACATTTTGCTCGCTTAAAATTAATTGATCCTGCTCGTTTTTATGACTTTCATAAATTCTTAGAAGAAAATGCTCAATACGATACTGTTGCGGCTAAAGCTCGTGATTTGGTGGCGTTAAATACTCCCAAAGCAGATTCTGAAATAGCCAAACTCCAAGACCTTCACGGAACCGGTCGAATTTTCTTTAGGAACACTAGGGCTCGTATGGGAAGTCACTTCTCCTTTTTTCCTAAGAGAATTCTGCATGCCTACCCCCTTGAGAGTGCGAAAACACTGAATCTTGGATTACTCAATCTCGACGATGAAGCCTCAGTCGGAGCAATCTTTGATTTGAAGCTTGATTGGTTGACTACTTTTTTATCTAAAAATAAAACTGAAAAAATTCTCTTGATTACAAAATCAAGAAGCCAAGTATTGGCGTTAGAGAAAATATTAAAAGATAGAATTGCAGGGCTAAATATTGCTCTTTTTCATTCTGGACTCTCTTTTGTTGCTCGAGATAGACAAGCTGCCTATTTTGCTGATAGCGAAGGTGCCCAAATTCTTTTGTGCACAGAAATTGGAAGTGAAGGACGCAATTTTGAATTTGCTCATCATTTAGTTCTCTTTGATTTACCACTTACACCAGATTTGCTTGAGCAACGAATTGGTCGTCTCGATCGGATTGGTCAAAGCAGTGACATCAATATTCACGTTCCTTATATTTTAAATTCTTATGAGCAATTGATTTTTTCTTGGTACCATCTAGGCCTTGGAGCTTTTGAACATTCTGCTAAAGGAGCGAGTTTAGTTTATCAACAACTACAATCGTTATTAGAGGAATATTTGAAGAAACCAGAGTTATGCTTGGCCAATTCTGTCATCTTTGAACAATTTTTGCATACAACTAAAAAAGAATACTCAGAAGTTGTAAAAAAATTAGAAGAGGGAAGAGACATTTTAGTAGAGCTCAATTCCTTTAATGAACAAAAAGCTTCAGAGCTCATAGGTGAAATTAAACTATTCGATGAAGAATCCCAACTGCCTACTTACATGAGCGAAGTGTTTCAAGAGCTTGGTGTCGATATAGAAGACTTAGAGGACAATATTTTTTATATTAAAC
>CANFNL010000057.1 GCA_947448205.1 Bacteriovoracaceae bacterium | reverse complement strand
TTTTATGCTTTAATTAGTTGACTTGACTATTTTATCAACAAAAGCAATGAAGTTATCCACAATTTTATTATTACCAACAATATTTTAATAAAAGAACTCAAAAATCTAAATTCATTATTTTAGATAGTTAGGTTTGATATTCACAATCTCTATGCACTTGTTTTTAAATTAGATAGTTTTTCCACGTGAAACACCGTAGTTATTCACAATAAGTCAAAAAATTGTCACTCGGGTATTATTAGCAGAAAGAAGATGTAAGAACCATTTTTTGTGAGTAAAGCATGCAACTAATGCCTTGGCATTAGTAAGAGAATCAAAATCAAACCTAGGTCGATTTAGTGATTAATAATTCTCTGTCGAGAGTACTTCCACATTACCACCAGAGGCTATCGAGAGAGCAAATATTTCAGACCCAACCTCGCTGGTTCTCATGAGGTTTGTCAGAAATTTTACTTCACCAGTGCCGGGGTCAACATAGATAAACGGAGTCGATTCGAGTTCTGATCTGTCCAATTGATGTGAACGCAAGAAGCTGTTGTAGATACCTTTAGTCAATCCTGAACTAAACATTACCACTCCATCGGCTCAACGAAAACTTCATCGTCTTCGTCCTCATAGATAAATTGTAACATATCTAGAAAAATTAACTGTTAAATATTTTAAAAAAAACCTTAACTCTTCCTTCAAAGTGAGAATCTAGTAAGCAGATCAAGATATAAATAACGTATATCATATTGCGTCTCGAGCGCACCCGACTCAGGGACTGAAAAAGCAATTCCAATGGAATCAGACTTAAAAACGCCAAAGGCCACATCATTCCAAATCCTGCAACTAGTGAATCGTCCCAGACCAAAGAAAAAAGTACATAGATAGAAATTGAGAAAAGAAAAATCATCGTACTTTCTCTTTCAAGTTGAAATTCCTTGAATAATACTTTTTTGGGAAGATAAAACTTGATAAACAAAATTAAAAAACCAAAAACTCCTAAGATGTAAAAACCTTTACGATTAAGTTCTTGCCCAAAATGTTTAAAGACACTTAAATCCAATGAGTGTAGCGGATCCAGCAAATCAGTATGAGAGAGCAATCTAAAAATAGTAAGAATAACTCCAAAGGAAGCATATTTTAAAAGTTGTCTTTTAAACCATAAAGTTCTTTCTCGAAGACAGACAAATATTAAGAAACCAATTTGGAAAAAGACAAGTATAGCGAAACTTGGATTAATGAGAGTTCCCCAAAAACTGACAAGCCCCATGAAAAGACCAGCTCTATACGTTGAACTTTTTGTTACCCATAGCAATGTCCAAACCCAAATGAGCGAATATGTTGTGAGTGTAGAGAACTCCACGTTTGTAATAAGGGTTTTACTAAATGACCATGACGACACTAGCGCAAAAACTCCCAATAATGAAAGTCGTCTCGATACAAAAAAGCGCAAAAAAGCATAGAAAACTAAGACGAATAAGCCCATTCCAACAATATAAAAATGCAAGCTCCAGGCAAGTCTAAATAAATCTGGATGGCTCTTAAATGGGTAATAATTTATTAATAAAAAATTCCACAAGGGATTTCCCAATCTTTCCAAAGGGTCAAAATATAATTTAAGCATTTCTATATTTACCAAAGGTGGCAAGTCTGGGAGTGAGAAGACAAACATAATAAAAATTAAAGCCACGAGAGTTTTTTCAAAATTATCAAGAAATCTAAATTCACCAAAATTAGAGGATACTGACTCTTGAATAATTTTTCCTCGTGTGGGCCATGAGTAAAATAATCCAAGAATAGACCATGTGATCCAATAACTATTGTATATCCACTTGGAGTCGAGAAGATTGATCAAGTTAAACAATAAAATAAAAAAGAACATTCCTAAAAAGAGTCGATAGACGATGCGATCGATTGAAGAATTCACTCGGAAATAGATCTTAAAACGGTGGTCAATCTCCTTTCCCAGCAAAAACCACTGACTAATAATAAAAAGGATATAAAACATCATCAGGAACGCCATGGCCCATTGGTTTATGTGTAAAACCTTTTGGGCATAGACTGGAATAAATAAAAATGAAAAGTAGCTAACTAATCGATAAATGAAGAATTTCCATTTTAATTTAATTATATCAGAACCGTTTGCTAAAGTATTTTTCATAATAACCGATTAAATCAGTAATTAAGATGGAAGGTCCCATACCCCTTCATCTTAAAATCCTAGATTGATAAAAAGACCGGCCCCATCCGGTCTTTTTTATTTTAAGGGCGTAACTCAATCTCCACAAGGAATTAATACCACCTCTCTTTAGTCAAACTTTAATTCTTGGCCAATACTAGAAAATCCTGCCTCATATAGAATGGTCCTACCGTATGGTATTATCGAAATGTAATTGCCCCCTTTAAATCAGGAGGATTTTCTGGGTATAGCGTTTGGATCAATCTCTACTGGATTGCCTAAGGATATAGTGAAGCAGATCATGTCTGCTGAGCAAGTTCCTATCCAAAATATGGAAAAACAAAAAAGCAAAATCTCAGACAAGAAGGGTTTGGTAGATCAACTTTTAAAAATGGTTGAAGATTTAAGAGGCAATCTCGCTACAAATGCCAATGCTCGTGCACTTCGCGAATTAAAAGTCGACACAAACAATGAGATTATAAATGTTACGACAGATAAAAACAGAGCACTCCCAGGAAACTATCAAATTGAAGTAGAATCACTTGCCCAAAAATCAAGTGCCATGTCGACTGGCTTCGAAGATAAAGATAAAAGTTATGTCGGTGTTGGATTTATTCAATATACGCTTCCCAATGGTGATAAAAAAGATATTTATGTAGACTCTGACAACGCCTCACTAGAAGGAATTTCTAAATTGATCAATAAAGACTCTAGCCTTGGTGTTACCGCTAACGTGATTAACGACGGAACGGGATCCGACACACCTTGGAGGCTGGTTTTAAGCTTAACTAAAACAGGTGCAGAAAATGTTGCGGATTTTCCCTATTTTTATTTCGTTGATGGCGATCAAGATTTTCAATTAGAATTTCAGCGCGAAGCTCACAATGCAAAAATAAAACTAGATGGATTTGAGATTGAAGCTCCAGAAAATAAATTAAAAGACCTTATACCTGGTGTATCTATCGATTTGAAAAAAGCGAAACCAGGTGAAGAATTTTCTTTGAAAATCACAGAAGATATTGATGCAGTTGGTGCCAAAGTTGGCGACTTAGTTTCAAAATTAAATGCCATTTTGAAATTTATAAAAGAACAAAACAACATCGATGACAAGACAGATACATCGAGAACTCTAGGGGGAGATATTATGCTTCAATCTCTAGAAGGACGTATTCACGGTGCAGTTTTTAAGGATGTTCTGACTGACTCTGGTTATCATAGAGTTGGTGAGCTTGGTTTAAGCTTTAGTAGAGCTGGAATTTTGGAATTTGATCAAAAAAAATTCCAATCTCTTATCGCTTCAAACTACAACCTTGCCTCGCAAATCTTAACTGGAACTTTTACTGAAGAAGGTGGGAAGTCAGAAGGATTTATGGATAATCTTAATGTGGCAGCTAATAATGCCCTTCGCATGCCAGATGGACTTATTCAAGGGCGCAAAAAATCACTTCAAAGCAGCATGGACCAGATTGACCGAAGAATTAGTCAAAAACAAAAATATCTAGAAGAAAAAGAGAAGAACTTAAAAGATAAATTTTCAAGATTAGAAGGAACGATATCTAGAATTAAATCACAGGGTGCTGGCGTCGCTTCATTAGGCGGTGGTGGCGGTAGCCCTGTTCAAGAATTAGGATAATCTCAGGAGGATCATATGAGTTACGGTTATGGAGCTTACAAAAAGACAGCGGTTAGCACTGCAAGCAAAGAGCAAATTTTATTAATGCTTTACCAAGCTGCAATTAAAAATTGCAAAAAAGCGATTGAGGCAATTAACGAAAAAAAAATTGCAGCAAAAGGTGAATACATCGGAAAATTGCAAGATATTGTTATTGAATTAAATAACAGTCTAGATTTCGAAGTGGGAGGAGATATTGCGAAAGAATTATCGTCTTTGTACGATTATATCCTTTTTTCAAGCACTCAAGCCAATATCAAAATTGATCCGGAGCCACTGGAAGGATGTTTAAATGTTTTAAACACCCTTTACGATGGCTGGAGTGAAGCAATTAAAGGCTTAAAAGCAGCATCTCCTCCACCGGCCCAAAATGGTCAGCTAAAATAATTAATAATACTTTTTAAAAATAAGGACTTTGTATGATTGAATCACTTTTTGAAAAAATCCAAGAGCATCTCTCCATGCTCGATCTAGCTGTTAGTAGTAGCGAAAAAATTAGAGCCTTTGCAGCTAGAAACAATCTTGACGGAGTCGTTGATGAAACAGAAAACCGTGAGAGGATTGTAAACATTGTTACCACTATTCAAGGCTCAGTAGAAAATCAAATTAATTGCCTTAACCCAGTTGATATAAATCAAGATGGGGGTCTCATTTTAAAGGCATGGTTTTCAGATTTAAATATTTGGTCTGATAAAATGCTCGCTTTGGACAGGGAAACTGTTGAGCTTTTAGGTCAACAAAAAGAAGATGCCACAAAGGAAATTGCCTTGCTTTTTAAAAATAAAGAAATGTTCAAAGGCTATGGCCAACTTGGAAAAAAATAATTTCCACAACTAGTATGATGATGTTAATTGACAAAAATCTGAGAACGTGAGGAAATAGAATCTGTTGCGTTAATGATTAACTCAACTGGAATATCTACCTTTTTGAACCTTAAGGATGAGGAACAGGGGTGCACATGAGCTTACCAAAAATTAATTCATACGAAATTAAAACATCGAGAACGGGCAAGCAAATCCCCGTTGTCAATGATGTTCACTTACATTCAATCTATAATCCTTTCAAGGAAGCTGAAAGTTTAATTGAGAATCATCTAGAAGCCCTGAAAACAAAAAATGAAGTATTAATTCTTGGATTAGGATTTGCTTATCACGTGAATGAAGTTATTGAAAAACTTTCAGAATTTCATGGGGAAAATTTTAAAGTTATAGTGATCGAACCCAATTATAAAGTTTATGATGATTGTATAAATTTAAACCTTTTAAATAAAAAAAACTTGCTTGTCTACTCTGGATTCAATGCAAGTGAACTATACAGCGACTTAGATTTAGTTCATTTTCTTCTTAGAAAACCTGCCCTCATTGCACATCCAGCTTCTTTTAATCTCTATCAATTATATTTTAAAGCAGTTTTAAATTTCGAAGCGCCAAGATCAATTGAGGAAATTGCTAAAATTATTACCACAATCGAAATTAAAAACTACTTAAATAGTTTTGATCCTAAAGCAAATTTTTCAGAGGTGCTTTACGGATCTATCCCTAAAAAAAATAATTTAGCCCATATTGATTTTTTAGCGTTAGCGCTAGCTGAAATGACAAAAAAAAGTCACAGTTCCCAACTTGATTTTGGAGAAGCTTAAGTGAAAAAAACATTAATAATTAATCTTAGAAGACTAGGTGATGTTTATACCACTGGACACTTAATAAACTCAACCATCAACTCTGACGACTCTAACAAAGTATCAATGTTGGTATTCAAAGAGAGCTCAAAGGCAGCAGCACAACTTAAGCATATTGAAAATCTTTTCACCATCGATCGCAAAGAAATTATTACCATCAAAACAAATAAAATTTTCTCTGACGGCTACGCTCTAGAACAACTCTTTAACCAACTCCAAACCATTAGAAGCATCCAATGGGATGAGATCGTTAACTATTCAAACGATATTATTAGTGCTTATATTTGTTCATATCTAAAAGATTCAAGCAAAAAGATTATCGGTGTGCATTTTAATTCAAACAATAAAGTCATTTCAGGAAATGATTGGGAAATGCTCTTTAATGACATAATGCCTAATTTAAAATATTCTCCACTGCATTTTGTAGATTGTTATCATAAAATGCTTGGAACTCCTTCTTTTAGAGAAGGCACGAAAATTAAAACAAATACTGATTTTAACACTCAAGCTTTTAACTACCTAAACTCCCTTAGACAAATTAATAAAAACACACAAGGCGAAACTAAAATAATTGGCATACAGTTAAAAACTGCTGATTTAAACAAAGATATTCCCGAAGCGATTATTATCGAATTAATAAAACTCATTCAGAAGACTAAACAACTAATCCCCGTTCTTCTAGTTGCACCTAACAAAGAAGAACAATATTTTGCCGACCAAATAAATGCTGAATTTAATAATGAGCTCATCATAGTTGAATCTGACCTTGAAGCAGTTGCATCAGTATTAATGAATATCGACTTGCTTATAACTCCCGACACTGCAATAAAGCATATTGCTGACTTATGTGAAACGTCAGTTATTGAAGTTTCACTAGGCCATGCTCCTTTTCTCAAACAAGGAACTTATCACCAAGGCAGTCTTGTATTAACAGATGCTATTAATCTTAGAAATTTTTCAAAAAGTACAAAAGCTGCAACTCAAGAAAGAAGCACCCAAATAAAAGCAGTTGATATATTTGCAACTGTTCTCTATTTTTTCACCAACACAAAAACAATAAAACCCTCACTTTCAAGTGGAGTAACTCTCTATTCATGCAGTCATGATGAACTTGGTGCAAGATACACCGCGATTAGTGGTACCATTGATAATCAAATCGAGACTTCACGATTAATGCAAAGGCAAGTTCTCCATTTTATTTTTGATCAACAAGAATCTAATGACATTTATGAAAAACTAAATTCATTTGGTGTAAATGCAATAAATACTTGGACGGCACAAGAAAAAAATACAGTAACTTCATGTATGAAAGATTTGCTTGGTACATTGAGATCTTTACTTCAGTGTCAGGAAAATACTAAGAGCACAAAAGATTTTGTAATAAACCTAGGTAAATTGATTGAATACTCAGAAAAATTTTCAACAGTGCAAATCCCTGTAGCCATTTTTAAATCTAAAATTGAACTTATAAATGCAAAGACTTTTGAGGATAATGCTAAAGAAGTTGAAGTGTTATTGTACGAGTTAAAAGCAGATATTCAAAAATCACTTCATTGTATAAAGAAACTTGAAGAAAGAATGCAAAATCAGAAGAAAACGGATTTTATCAACCGAACTCATGAGCAGTTAAGTAATTAATTTAATTTTCAAAACCAAGGAATGGTTATGGATATACTAAAAGATGATTTTAATCGAGAGCTAAATCGAATAAACGATAAAATACAAAACAATAGCAAACTGGATGAAGAAGATGTGAAAATAATTCTTTTGTCAGAACTTTCAGAGGAGGATCTCCATGAAAGCAAGCAATAAAGAAAGCACACCACCTCAAACCGAGCAACCAACTGCAACTTTATGCATTCTTCAAATGACTCGATTTGGGGATATCATTCAAACTGCTCAGGCGATTGAAGAGCTAAGAACAACTCACCCTCAGTATCGAATTATTTTAATAGCAAGAACTCAATTTGCTAAGCCACTTGATTTTTTATTAAGAAAAAACTTCGATAAAGTATATCACCTTGACACAAAAAAAATATTCAACAATTCTGAAATTAATGGAATTAAAAATAGTTTGGATTGCCTCAATCAATTCTTAGGAGAAATTTCTAACGAAAAAATTGATGTTTTAATAAATCTCTCATTTTCTAAATCTTCTTCTTACCTATCAAGCCTTATTAAATCTCAACATAAAATTGGAACTTTTTTTGATCTAAACAACAAAATCCAAATCAATGACAAGTGGTCTCAGTTAGTCTATTCAACCGTAATGCGAGGATCACTAAACCCTTATTCAATGGTTGATATTTTTAAAAATATTATTGGAATTAAATCCCCTGAGAAGAAATCAGTATCAAGAATAATGACAGCGAGAAACAACACGATCATTATGCATCCGTTTGCCTCTCAAGAAAGAAAAGCATGGCGGGCTGAGAAATGGGTCGAAGTCATCTATCGCACATTAAAAGATAACGAAAATTTCACTATACAAATTGTTGGAGCAAAGAATGAGATTTTAAAATCTCAGCTGATTACAGAAAATCCATTACTAAAAACATTAGGCAATCGGATTCAAAATCTCACAGGTAAAACAACCCTGGCTGAATTAACAATGGAACTAAAAAAAGCCAAGCTTTTTGTTGGACATGACTCTATGGTTGGTCACTTGGCAGCCTTAAGTGAAACAACAACACTAACAATTTCTCTAGGAAGTGTACGTCCTCACGAGACAACTCCTTATCATTCATTTGCCTATAACATTTCGCCAAGAACAAAATGCTTTCCCTGTTTTCCAAACGATGCCTGTAGCTTTAACCAATGCCATCATGACATTCCTTATCAGATCGTAACAAGTTCTATAAAGCAGCTAGTCGATCAAAAGGAAATAAATTCTGAATGGTTAAAATTATCAGTCTCGAGTTTTCATCTCAGTTCTGTAAATTTTTATCGATCAGGATTTCATAATGGCCAAATGATTCTTGAGCGCTTGATTGATAACCAAATTGATACTCAAGATATTTTTCGAAATCTTTATCGAATTACGTGGTCTTTCATAATCAACAACTCTGAAGAAAAAATACCATATCCAAAGTTAAATAACCTTACCCATAAAGATCTTCTCGATGCAATGACAGGACTTCAGCACCTCTTCGAACTCTCTGAATTTGGAAAGAAATATTCTCGCTACATACTAGAAGAAACATCGTCGGAAACACCAAGCATAGCTAGAATCAAAGAGTATTCTAAAAAAATAGATGAGATCGACAACCTCCAGGCCATGGTCCAAAGAACCTCGCCAGGGCTTGCGCCTATTATTGATTATTTTGCAGTTAGAAAGGCTAATCTCTTTGGAGATAATATTGTTAAATTAACCGAAAGCTCTTATTACGCTTTTGAAGAATGTGCACATCTTGTTAGCATACTTTTTGAATTAATCGAGAATACAATTTCTGAACATAAAAACGGATCAAACAAAGCTACAACTCGCTCAGATGCAAACAAATAGGTGATTAATATGACAAAGTTGAACTTGAATAATAAAAATTCCCTAGATGTTGCATTTGAATCGATCGATTCATGCTTTGGTTATGTTGATCATATAACTTATCAAATCCAAAAACTCATATCATTCTACACTGCTGGAGAACTCGATCAAGCCAATGAGACCTTTATTGAAGTAGTGGATCTTATGGACTTATATATACAACTTATCACCAAAGTTTATAAAGTTATTCGGAAAGAATTAAATGTCCAATCCTTTAAAGATGAAAGCGTCCAAAAGCTTGAAATTCATCTTCTCTCTGTGATAAAAGCCTTACTTCAGGCTAAAGAAAAAAATGATATCATCATGCTTTGTGACTTGCTAGAGTATGAGCTTATCGATAACCTAACGCAATGGAAGATCAAAGTCCTACCGGAACTAAAGAAGTTAAAAAATTTCTAATCTCTTCAATTGATGAGCTAATTGCAATGCCCCTAATGGTAAAGCCCTTGCGCTTTACCAAAAGCACTCTTGAAAAAAAGATCTATCAGGCAATTAAAAATTCCAAAAATAATCATGAACTTGAATTGAGATTTCAATTCAAAGAAGAATTAAGAAAACTTATTGTATCTACTGTTGAAATTAAGGAGCTCCCCTTAGCCATTTTAAAATTAACGGCGCTTAGTGCTTTTGAATCTTGTCATGTTTTAGTTCACGAAAAAGGAAAGCCTGTTGGTCAAAATTACTTTTTTGATTATTCCAATCTAGAAGAAACTCGTTTAATTAGTATTCAAAGTTTTAACTTATTATTTAATCAGGTTAAAAAAAGTAAAAATAAAATCTTTAATCAATCCTTATCATTGAAAGATGATCTAAACATAGTAGGTAATTTCCTAGCGCGAGAAATTGATTTAAAAAATTATTCAGTACTCTGTCTGGTGTCTAGAAATTCATTTCTGCCACCAAGCACAAAAGAAAAAGACCTTTTTCAAAGCCTATCTTTTCACCTGCACCCACTCCTGATGAGAATTCTTGATAAAGAAAAAAATGATTTAAAAAAAGAAACTTTAAAAAAATCATTGAAGAATTTTCCAGAAAAAATTCAAATAAAAAAAAATGGTCACTTAATCTTTAGTAATCACCAAAAAATTAGTGATAAAGATAATTCACACATCATGATCTTTCCAATTGAAGATTCTGAAAATACAATCATGGAGCTCTCCAATCTAAGTAAAGATACTATTTCCACTGAACTCTATCACTCCCAAAGAATTTCGCTTTTAGGTGAACTTCTGAATACACTTCAACATGAATTATCAAATCCATTATTTGGTTTAAACCTTACTGGCTCACTTCTCGCTCACGATTCTCTTAATTCTGAGACAGAAGAAATCCTGAGTGATATTTGCCTGTATGCAAATAGATCACAGACAATCATTAAAAACTTTTCAAATCTCTACAGTGACCACCAAGAGTTTAAAAAAATTCAATTATATAAATTTATTGAAGAAGTTATTACTTTAACTAAGAGCGAAACAAAAGAAATTAAAAAAAGAATAGACCTTGAAGGTTTTAACAAAGATGAAATTATCGAGCTGGAAACAAACTCAACTTGTCTTACCCAAATTATTTTTAATTTAATAATCAATGCTGCCCAAGCAATTAAAAGTGCTCACCTAAATCCTCGCGATAATAGTATTATAATCAAGCTAATTAAAATTGATAAAACTATAACCATTGCAGTGGTAGACGATGGGCCTGGCGTTAGCCATGAACTTGAAGCCAGCATTTTTGAGCCCTTTTTTACCACAAAAGATTCTGGCACTGGCCTTGGACTATCAATTTGTCAAAACCTCGCCCATCAACTTGGCAGTAAAATTCAATTTCAAAACAATTCACCTTTTCCTGGTGCAACTTTCTCGTTAAACTTACCTATAATTTAGGAGTTTAATTTGAAGCGAATTCTACTAATAGAAGATGAGCCTCTCATCCAAAAGTCACTGAAGCGGCTACTTGAAAAAAGAGGCGTTGAAGTTACAGTTGAAAGTAAGGGGAGAGAAGCTATACAACTCATACTTTCTCAAAAATTTGAACGAATTATATGTGATCTCATGTTGCAAGACATTTCGGGCTTTGATGTAATTGAGGAATCTAAGGCGCGATTTACCATGAATGAAATTAGTAAACTCTTTATTATCATTACTGCTTATAGCTCACCGCACGTGATCGAAAAAGCAACTCAGTATGGCTGTCTTTTGCTTTCCAAGCCTTTTGAAAATATTGAAGAGGCGTTAAACATTTTTTTATCAGAAGGAGCTCCTCGTGGCCCAGCTTAAAAACATAAGTATTGTCTTAAAGCCAAAAGTAAATTCTGAATATGAAAGTATTCTACCGAATCTGGCTTCTTGGCTTTTGAGACGAAAAAAGAATATTTTCTTTCTCGATAAAGAAAAAGAAAGAATCTCTAAAATTTTTAAGGGGGATCTCAAAAATTTAAATTTTATGGCAGAAAATGATTTGCACAAAAAATCAGACCTAATCATTACCATGGGGGGTGACGGTACCCTTATTGGTGTTTGTCGCAATATCGAAAAAAACTCGCCCCCAATTTTCGGGGTAAATATGGGACACTTAGGATTTATTACAGAATTCTCCAAGGCAGAATTTTTCGACCAGTTGGAGGCAACGCTAAAAGGCAATTTTGAAATAACTCAACTTTATTTGTATCAAGTTGAAGTCTTTGCCAAAAGATCTATCAAAGCTAGTTTTACCGGTTACTTTTTAAATGATGTTGTGATTAATAATAATCAAATCTCGAGAATGTTAACTTTATCAGTTGAATCAGAAGGTGAGCATATTTATAATCTTTCTGGAGATGGACTCATCATTAGTTCACCAATCGGATCGACGGCATATTCTCTTGCGGCAGGAGGGCCTATTATTCATCCATCTGTTAATGCTATTACACTAACACCCATTTGTGCCCATAGTTTAACTCATAGGCCTTTAGTTATTCCAGATCATTCAAATGTAATGATCAAAGCCCTTAAGTCAGATGAGTCGATAAAACTTACCTTGGATGGCCAACAAGCCATTGTTGTCGGCTCAAATGATGTCATTAAAGTAACAAGAAAAAAAAACAAAATTGTTCGGTTAGTAAAAAATACCTCTCGAACATACTATAGAACTCTTAAAGAAAAATTCACACACGGCGCCAGGGAGATAAAATGAAAACCAATGAAACCCTTTATTTAAAATCTTTAAATTTACAAAACTTTGCAACTTTTGAAAATCAAGAAATACAATTTGATACAAAATTTAATGCCATTATTGGGGAAACTGGTTCGGGAAAAAGCCTAATCCTAGATGCACTACAAATTATTTTTGGAGCAAGGGCCGACAAAAAACTTATTCGAAAAAATGCAGAGTTTGCTTCTATTGAAGCTATTTTTTCCTCTGAAGATGCCAAGATAAAAGAATACTTTAATGAAATTGGTCATCCTTTTGATGGTAATGAAGTTGTAGTAAAGAGAATTATTTTTACCAATGAATCTTCAAAATCATATTTAAACTTTCAAACTTGTTCAGCCTCTCTTTTAACTACTTTTTCAAAGCGTTTCGTTGACCTAGTTGGACAATTTGAAAATCAAAAACTCTTGAGTGAAGATTATCAATTAATTCTTCTCGATTCATATGCTGGGATTAATGACGATATTATTGACTATCAAAATATATACAATCAACTTTCATTTTTTAAAAAAGATTTTAATGAATTACTAAATGAAAAAAACATCCGTGCTCAAAGAGAAGATTACGTTCGCTTTCAGCTTGAGGAGTTAGATAAATTAAATCCAAGTATTGAAGATGAGCTAGAGATTTTAAAAAAGAAGGACATGATCTTAAATTCTGAAAAACGCACACAGACTTTAGGTGCCTTAGCTTTAGCAATTTCAGATGATGATTCAAACCTGCTAGATCTTCTAAAATCTTGTCTTAATCGTGCTGAAAAAAATCCGGGCATTGTCGCTGATGAAATTATTACCAAACTTTATGATGTTAAATCAATCCTTGAAGATGTCTCATATGATTTGTCCAAGGATTTAAATGCTAATCTCGATGAAGAAAACATTGAAGAGATAATAGACCGTATAGATACCTATTCAAGATTAAAGAGAAAGTTTGGTGGCTCAACAGAGGACATGATTAAGACTTATTTTGAGTTTAAAAGTGAGCTTGAGTCCTATTTTCAAGTCGATGATAAAATATCTTTAATTTCAAAAAAAATTAATGACCTTGAATTACAATGTGCAACTTTTGCTGAAGAACTCCACCAAATAAGGCTTCAAAAGGCTCATGAATTATCTGTTGAACTTACTAAAAAAGTTCGGGAACTAAAAATGAATGGGGCTTCATTAAAAATTGTTATTCATAAATCTGCATCCCTTGGACCAAAGGGATTTTCAAGAATTGATTTTATCGCTGAGACCAATCCCGGAGAGGGATTCTTTAAAGTTAAGGAAATTGCTTCTGGTGGTGAACTTTCAAGAATTCTTTTATCGATTCGCCAAATTCTATCTAGCAATGACACCATTTCAGTATTCCTTTTTGATGAAATAGATACTGGAATAGGCGGGGAGACGGCCATCTGTATTGGTAAATCACTTCAATCCGTTTCGGAATATTCTCAAGTGCTTGCAATAACCCATCTTCCACAAATTGCTTCTTTTGCTACTCAATTAATTAATGTTTCCAAAACCACTACAGTCGTTGAAGACCTACCACGAACAATTTCCATTATTGATCAAGTTTCTGGTGAAAAGAAATCAGAACTTATTAAGGCAATGAATCCAATTTTCTAAATTTATATAAAAACTGGCTTAAAACTTATATCTCCATTTAGAATGGAGATATAAGTTTTTGTATATTGAGCAAAGCCATTATTAGCATATTCAAAGCCATTTTTAGAAATATAATGGTCTTTTACGTGGCTATGGCCACAAACTATAATTTGCTTTTGATTTTTCCGGTTAAAACTTTCTGCGGATTCTCTAAAATTATCTCTCACCGGCAGTAGATCTGTCTCAAGCGAGTATCTCAAATTATTTCTTAACCGAGATTTTTCTGCAGAA
The DNA here is from genome assembly GCA_947448205.1 of Bacteriovoracaceae bacterium. Classification (GTDB taxonomy): domain Bacteria; phylum Bdellovibrionota; class Bacteriovoracia; order Bacteriovoracales; family Bacteriovoracaceae; genus Bacteriovorax. Next base: position 1,416 of record CANFNL010000057.1, on the reverse strand, counting down.
TACTCACCAATTCTTTGAATGAGAAAATGAGGCATTAAATTGTTAGCGTAATAGCGCAGGGGTGGGCTGGTAACAATCGACTTATATATTTTATAGCCAGGATTGTTGAGCTCAATGTCATCTCCATGACAAAAATACATATTTTTTCCAGCATCAGAATATTCAAAATGAGACGACATTAAAAAAAGTGAAGAATTTAAATTTTTATTAATTGAAAAAAATTTTTTATAAAGATTTCGAACATGAAAATCGTGATTACCTTCGGTATAGCATATTTTTACTCCAGCTTGATTTAACACCTTTAGTTCCTCAAAATAATTTTGAAAGCGTGTAAAGTATTGTGTATGAGGACCAATCATCAAATCAAAAATATCTCCTAGTAAAAAAATGATATCACTAGTTCTTACGTCGGGATTTTGAAGAAATTGTAGGAGCAACTTTTCAGCTTGATCACCTGAGTTTTTTACGTGTATATCTGATATAGCTGAAAACTTCATTTCTCTATATTAATTCAAGATTTAACTTATTTCTATTTTTTTATAATTAGTTTGCTTTTTTTGAAAATTGCTTTGTTAATGACTCGTGCATTATAAGTTCAATTAAAAAATCTTTATCATTTTTACTTATTTCAACAAAGCGAAAGCCTAATTTGACACCACCATAGGGTAAATCATCTAGCTTGTGGCGATCAATTTTAACACTACTCACGCACTCCGCATTAACTTTAAACTTCCTGCCAGCAAATTCTAGAAAAAACAAATTTGATTGTCTCTCTCTTTTCACGGCCATTGTATCAGCTTGGGAGACAATAAACGAAAAGCCTCCTACACTGATATCAAAGAGTGATTTTTTAGTGATTTTTTTATTCAATTCAAAGTTTGCATAAGCTGTTTTAGTTGGCTGAATTCTCTCATCACTTCTTCTATTATAAAAAGTGTATTCACTAGGTAAATGTATTTTTATTTTTTTGTCGACACTTATTGATTTAAGACCAGTTAAAAAAGATACTGAGAGCTCTGGAACAAAAATATTTAAAGTTCTATTTCCAGGAATAACTTTTTCGAGCTGGACTTCTTGGTTTTTTTCAACAGCTAGCTCGATTTCGTTATAATCATTTCGAACTGCTTTAATTTTTGTTTCACATTTCTCTATAATTCCATCAATAGATTGCCAAATAAAGAATGAGTATTTCCCCAGAACAGCTTCTATTATCATTTTATCAAATTCTTTATTTTTTTTAACTTCTTTCATATATATTTTTGTTCTGATTTTTATCTCCCAAAATCCTCCCTGCCGAATTCAGCAGAGAGGAGGGGGATTAAAAACAGAAGTTTTTTCTCTATTCAAAAGAGGGGAATTTATCCCCTCTTACTTGTTTATCTTATGATATTAATCTTAGTGCTGCGTTTGGTATCT